>JAQTZZ010000064.1 GCA_028687545.1 Candidatus Wallbacteria bacterium | reverse complement strand
AAATGATCGCTGCGATTACTACATAATCCTCGAAAATCCTGAAACAGACATCAGAATCACCCAAGCCTTGAGCTTGAACCCTCTCTCAGTATTCTGTATACTACCTTCATCTCAAAGATTGAGGAAGTTATGCTTTTTGATTTCCTGTGGAAGAAAAAAAAGAAAACCGAAGAGCCGGAGCTGAAACCGCAGCCGGAATCGGAAATTGATAAAAATGTCCTGCCGGAAATGCCTACTGGAGAAATGGAACTGGAGCCGCTGCCTGAAGATATCGATCAGGACTCGCTTCCAGAAGAACTCAGGGATGAGCCTGAAGAGGAAGTAACGGCTGCAGTTGAAGAAAAAGCCGCTGAACCCGAAAGCGGAGAAACCGAAACCGAAGATTCCGGTTTCATCGAACCTGAAGTCGGAGAAGAGATCGTGCTCGACGAGGGAGCGGTGGAATTCTCGGAGCCAGAGCCGCTGGAGCAGGACCTGTTCGAGCGCCTCTCGCACGGCCTTGAGAAGACGAGGCAGAAATTTCTGACCCGGCTCAGGGGTTTTGACGGAGAAATCCTGGATCATGACAAGCTTGAGGAAATTGAATCAATCCTGATCGAAGCCGACCTGGGTATTAAAATCACCCAGTACCTGATTGGCCTGATTGAACAGAATTTCCTGGGCAGGGAGCTTAAGAAAGACGAATTGAACGCATTTTTAGCCGAACTGATCACCAATATCCTGAAAAAAGGGCTGGTTTCAAGCTTCGAACTGCAGAAGCCGTTGCATGTGATTCTCGTGGTCGGAGTCAACGGTTCAGGCAAGACCACCACCATCGGCAAGCTGGCCCACAGATATCAGAAAAGCAAGCATAAAGTGATCATCGCTGCAGCCGACACTTTCCGGGCTGCAGCCATTGAGCAGCTGGACATCTGGGCTCAACGTTCCGGTGTCGAACTGATCAAATCAGCTACGGGCGCGGATGCGGCAGCCTGCGTTTACGACGCCATCCACGCCGGAGTTGCCCGCGGCAAGGATATCCTGATCATCGACACAGCCGGAAGGCTTCACACTAAATTCAACCTGATGGAAGAACTCAAGAAGATCCAGCGGATAGTTTCCCGCGAAATCCCTGGTGCACCTCACGAAACTCTGCTTGTGCTTGATGCGGTCACAGGCCAGAACGGGTTGCAGCAGGCCAAGACCTTCAAGGAAGCCTTTCCCATCTCCTCCCTTGTCCTCACCAAACTGGACGGCACAGCCAAAGGAGGAATTGTGGTCTCGATCAGGGAGGAACTAGGATTACCTGTCAAATACATCGGCGTTGGAGAAAAAATTTACGATCTGCAGGATTTCAATCCTGATAAATTTGCGAAAGCGATGTTCGAGCAATAATTTTGGTAGATAAATCAGGCAAGGAGGTCAACGGGGGGATTATGGACACAGACAGATGGAATCAGGCAGTCACATGTTTGAAGGATGAATGTCCTTCAGTTAAAAAGAAAGGATTGAACATACTGAGAACATTCGACTGGGACAGCAAGCGGCCCCAGATCAAGGGGACTTTCCAGAGTCTTCTCAATTCCCAAGACCATTATTTGAAGCTTTTTTCCATAGAACTGGCCGGTGAAAAACATTTCAGCGAATTCGCGCCGGTTCTAGCCGCCATGGCGGGTGACCGCCGCACAGCCATGCATCACAGGGAACGTGCAGTCTGGGCTCTCGGTGAAATCAGGGACCAGGAATCGATCATCAGCCTCTTGAAAATCTTCCTCGAACCTTACGATGCTCTCTGCTTCTATGCCAGGAATTCCCTTGCCCTGATCGGCGCGCCGGTGTTGAAGTACCTGATGAATTTTCTGAAGAATCCGGAACTGGGTATCAGGGAAAAAAAGCACCTGCTCCAGATTCTGATTGAACTGGACATGGACGAACAGAAAAAACTGGAGCAATTCCTGAGTTTTTTAAATGGAAGAAACGAGGAAGAAAGGATTGTGTATTTCAAAATTCTGGCCGAACTCCAGGCCGTCCATGTGATCAAATTCCTGGAAGAGAAGCTGGGGCAGGTCAATCTGGCCAAAAGCTATTCCCTGGAAAAAATCACTTCACGTTTTACCACACATCGTGTCAAGATCGAAGAGATCATCAACAAGATCGCTGTAACAGATGAGCAGCTGGCGCTCAAACTGACAGTTTCGCTGAAGAAGCTTGAAAACAATGATTTTTCCCTGCTGGAAAAACTGCTCTTCTCCGAAGAAAACACTCACATGCTGGGAATGCTTGTCAATCTGCTCCCTCTGCTGGAAACACCGGCAGTGCTTCCATTTTTGATCAATTTTCTCCATCACGAGGACAGGAGAGTGCGGGCCAATTCCGTGGAAGCGATTTCGAACCTGCCTGGAATCGAGGAAGAGACGGTGATCGACTCTCTGAAACCGCTTCTGGAAGATTTTGACAACAGGGTACGGGCCAATGCCGCCAGGGCTCTCTGGAAAATCGGAGGGTTGCAGATGCTGGAAATCCTGAAAAAAATGACTGCCGGCGAAAAATGGATGAGAGCCTCAGCCGCCTATGCACTCGGCGAGATAGGCGTGTATCAGGTAGTGGGGATCCTGCTGCCGCTGCTAGATTCCTCTGATGCGGATGTGAAAAAAAATGTTGTGCTGGCCCTTGGCAAAACCAGGGAACCGGAAATCATCCAGCCGCTTACCACCATTGCGCTTAATGAGAGAGAAGAATTTTTCGTCCGCCGCCTGGCGATCGAAGCGATCCGCGCAGTGGGGAACAAAGAAGCCTCTGAATCGCTGATGCAGATTTCCAGATTCTACTCCGAAGATCCGGCAGTGTATGAGATAGCGACAAAAAATTACCGGGAAATCAGTTGATTAAAGTTCTGCCTCTGTTATTTCTCCTGATCTCGCTGCGCCTCGCAGCTCTTGAGAGATTCAACATTCCGGATGTCTTTGTGTCAGCCCTGGTCAGCGACGAAGCCCGGAAGGAAGTCTGGGTTGGCACCTATAATGGCATCTATGTTTTCAGGGAAAGCAAACTGGCTGTTACTTACCCTGGACCGGAGTTTACAGGGATCAGCGGGAAAATCATTCTGGAGAGTTCCAGCGGTCTTTCTTCCAGATTTGTGACCTCACTGATGCTCACTGATAAATTCTGTCTGGCTGGTACAGACCGCTCCCTGGACATCATTGACAGGGAAACCGGGAAACAGGAGAAAACTTTTCAGAGAAGCCAGGTCAGCGGATTTCTGCAGCTCGGAAAGTACATTCTCTGCGCCTCATTCGACGGACTTTCCTATCTGGATGAGAATCTGGAACTCGCCCCGATTTCCCATCTGAAGGAAAATCTCGCCCCACTCGACTATACGCCTATCAGCGGGATTTATTTTCAGAGTCCCACCCGCAACATCTGGGTAGTACTGACTAACGGTGGATGTGTGAAGATTTCCAAGGATGACCAGAAGAAGTATCTTGGAAACGTCAGGATTAAAAGCATCTCAGGCTATGAGGACAAAGTCTGCTTCGCAGCTGAAGACAGCCTGCTCGTTTTCAATGGCTATTCCTGGCAGCGGATCAGGAGCAGTCCGTTCGGCAACCTGCCGAGCAAAAAAGTTCTCGCTGTTTTCGACGGTGGAAATTCTCTGCTTCTTGCAACCGACACCGGCGTCTATAAATACGACAATGTGCTTTTCAAACCTTTGTTCGAGGATTCAGACATCCTAAACCAAACTTATGTCCGTTCATTTCTGAAGGTCGGCAAAAACTTACTTCTCGGAACTCAAAAAAACGGTATCTATCTGGTCAAGGAGGATTCATGACCTGGTTCAGAAACGCACATATCTTGCACAAAAATGGAGAATTCGGAAAATCCGATCTTTTAATCCGGAACGGCAGAATCGATAAAATCGGCAAATACCCGGGAAAAGGGGACTCTCTCGATTGCTCCGGATTATTCATCACTCCCGGCCTGATCGATGCTCACTGTCACATCGCAATCGTAGAAGACGGAGTGGGCAAGATCGGCTGGCAGGAAAATGAAGCTACTGAGCCTGTCACCCCGCACCTGCGTGCCATCGACGCCATCTATCCCGATGACATGGCGCTTGCAGACGCCCTCGCTGCCGGGATCACTTCAGGCATGATCACACCCGGTTCTGCCAACCTGATCTGCGGTACCACCGCAGTGCTGAAATTCCACGGGAAAATTGCAGACGAAATGGTGGTACTCTCCCCTGCCGGCATGAAAATGGCACTCGGGGAAAATCCTTTCCGCTGCTATGGCGAGCGTGACAAACTGCCATCCACCAGGATGGGAAATGCCGCTTTGATCAGGGAAACACTTTTTTCGGCAGTTAATTATCTGAAAAAAAAGAATCATAAGAAGAAAGACAAAGACTTTGACCCTGATTTTAAAATGGAATGTCTGATTCCTGTGATCGAAGGCAGACTGCCTGTGCGCATGCACGCACACCGTTCCGACGACATTGTGACAGCCGTCAGGATTGCTAAGGAATTTAACCTCAGACTCTCCATTGAGCACTGCACAGAAGGCCACAAAATAGCGGACTTCCTTGCAGAAAACAAGATTTCCTGCATCATTGGTCCAAACATTTCATCAAGGGAAAAACTCGAACTGAGGAATAGATCATTCGCTACTCCTTATCACCTATTTCAGGCAGGTGTAAAGTTCGCGTTCATGACCGACCATCCGATCATCCCGATCGGCCTCCTGCCTCTTTGTGCATCTCTGGCTGTGAAAGCCGGCCTGCCTAAAGACGCCGCTTACAGAGCGCTCACCGTCAATTCGGCAGAAATCTGCGGAGTTTCCAATCGAATCGGCAGACTAGAACCAGGGCTGGATGCGGATTTCGTGATCTGGGACAGGGAGCCTCTGGAATTCGATTCGCTAGTATTGTCCACTTACATCAATGGGGAATGCGTTTTCGAGAGGAAGTCAACTTAGAACGGAGAAATATGGAGATCGAACCTAAATCAAACTGTTCAAAGATGGCCGTTTTTCAACAGTTCAGGAGGACAAATGAAACTGCGTCACTGGATCATGCTTAGCTGGCTGACGATTTTTCTGGCTTCAGCCTTTGGCGCTAGGAAAAGGGGCAATCTCTGCTTTCTGGGGAAAATGATGAAGAAAGCTTATTACGGTTATGACCCGTTCATAGTCCAGGGATTGATTACAGGCACTCTGTACGCAGCAGTGGACGGTTATCTGACAGGGATGATCTGCGAATACTTTATGAACAGGAAAAAAGGTTGCCCCGCAAAAGAGTAACTTTTGTCGTCAGTTCGTCTGAGATCGCCGGCGCAGAGCGGCAGGCCCTGCTTCTTGCCGGAAGGCTGAAAAGCAGATCCGAAATCAGAGTAATCTGCAGCGGCGGAAAACTCGCCGAAGAATTCAAGGCTCTTGACCTGCCTGTAAAATCCATACCTCTGCGCGACAACTTCGATCCCTGGGGATTTTCCAGGCTTATTTTCCATCTGAAGCAGCACAAGCCGGATCTCCTACATCTTCATCTGAACCGCGCTACTCTGCTCGGCGGAATCGCAGCGAAAACACTCGGGATACCGTCACTGGGCACGCTTCAGAGCTTCACCAGTATCCTCTATGCCCGTTTTCCAGACCTGATCACAGTCTGTTCGCCAGGGATGAAGGAACATTTCAGCGCGAGTCTTGCTGAAAAAAGGATCAGACTTGTCTACAACCCGATCGATCTGGACGCGATCGCTGCCAGCAAATTAATCCCGTTCGATTTCAAGGAACTTGGAATTTCAGGAAAACCACTGATTGCCCTGTACAGCGGACGCCTCCATCCGAACAAGGGCGTGAGTGAAATCATTGAATTCGCCGAACGCGCCCTGAAACTGCCGCTGCATTTCGTGATTGCAGGAGATGGGAACGAACGTTGTTTGCTCGAGAGGCTGAAGCATGAGAAAAAGCTTCAGAATCTGACTCTGGCAGGATTCAGAAGCGACATCCTGAATCTGACCGCTGGCGCTGACTTTCTGATTCTTCCCTCCTGTTTCGAAGGCCTGCCGCTTTCGCTCTGCGAAGGGCTGGCTCTGGAAAAGCCTTTTGTGGCATATTCCGTCGGCGATGTCGGGCTGCTGTCGCGGTCAGGCGGCGGCATTGCAGTGCCTCCCGGAAACCGCGACGATTTTTATCAGGCTTTGGTAAAGCTTTCCACAGACTGCTCGCTGCGCCTGCAGATGGGGAAATACGGCAGGTCCCTGATCGAGCGGGAATTCAGAGTGGAGACCTGCCTCGAGAAGATTGAAGCAATCTACGATGAACTTCTGATAAAAAATTAAACCTCAGGTAACCGGTATTAATCAGTCTCTTGACTAATAAACCCCTGTATATATAATTAATTCCGCATGGATCACTGGCTCAATTGGTAGAGCAGCTGACTCTTAATCAGCGGGTTTCCGGTTCGAGTCCGGAGTGGTCCACCAAGACAATCAAAGACCCCGGACAGGGGTCTTTTTTTGTTTGTGCGGCAATATTATATAAAAAGTTAAAAAGGATAATTGGATAATTGGAGCGAAAGATCAAAAAAGGGCTGTCCGCAGCGGACAGCCCTTTGGAGAGGTTTTAACTCCTTCTCAGTATGGGAAGGATCCGCTCAGAGCCCACTGCCCGGTCATGGCAAGCTGAAGCGTTATTCCCGGACAATGGTATTTGGCAACCGCCCACCAGTGTCCCCCTTTGATTCTCTGATCGAATTTGATCCTGGCTTCCACTTCGCTGCCCATGGCTTCCGTCCATGTCAGCGTTTCATAGACAGCACCTGCGATCTTGACCTGTGCCGTGAAAGTTACGTTAGCCCTTGAATCTTTGTCAGTCTTATAGGGAAATTCTTCCGCATAGCGGGGCTTGAGTTCATCCACTTTCACGGTCCTGTCGACTGAAGCCTGCTTCCCGTTTTTCCAGGTCACGCTGTATTTGATGACAAAAGACTTGGTGGCCTGCGCCTGGGAGCAGTCGGCTCTGAAAGCTGCAGAAGCGATCTCCGCAGTGGCGTTGGCCGAGGTCTCGGCAAGCGCTCCGTTCAGAAAGCCAAGCATGTGCAGCAGTGCCTTTGCATACCGTGCATCGTTGGCCGTATAGGTCTTGGAAGTATCAGACGGATGGATCAGGGTCACTGTGGAATCTGCAAGCACCGCTTTGAAGCTGAATATCTGGCTGGAAAGCATGGCATCCAATATGGTTTTCAGCTCTTCAGAAATCTCCCCGGTTACTATTCCAGGTTCATACCTGTCCATGAGCACCATGATGACTCCGGTAACAGGGTCAAGCGGCATACGCGTTTCCGAATCCTCAGCCATTAAAAACGAAACTGCTGCCAGGATCACAAGAACTCCAATCATCTTCTTCATAGTTCCCCCCTTGTTTGTCCAGGCTTTTCGCCTGCTTTTCCTGATAGTGTCCGATCAGTTTCATGAGGTTACAACTTTTTTGAAGAATTAGATGTGGAAGACTAGTGGTCCGTATCATTTGAATTTCATAATGCTCGATTCTGGAAATGCCTGTCGTTGCAGCATTTCGCGAAATCGCGATTGGTAAATTCAAATGTAACGGACCACTAGAATGCCTGGAGACAAAGCAGAGTATGGCTGATTTGTCCTTTGTCAGCAAAGGACAGATGGATTCTAAACAGACGCGGTTGTGCCCTGAAGCTGAAGTTTTTTAACCTGCGTCAGTTAGGCGGGGGGTTGGCAAGCATATCGCGTTTTGCTGCATCGAAGCGTTGGCAGAATTTTTCTGCCTGTTCCGGGGTCATAATGCCCGTGACGTCGGCCCTGAACCTGTCCAGCAACTCCTGTGCTTCTGCCATTGATCGTTTGTTCAGGGTTTCCATCTCGGATTTGTTTCTGTTCATGAAGACCAGGATCTTGGCAGCCTGATCATCCGAGAGGTCGAGATGCTTTTTCATGTCCTGGATTACTGCTGCAGGTTCCGGAAACTGAAGATGGTACATGAAGCTCTTCCAGAGAATGTTCAGGCTCAGCCCGCTCCCGATGGCAATGCCTGAAGCCAGGATCACGATGCCGCATACAACACTCTTGAGTTTGTTTTTATCCACCATAGATATCCTTAAGTTCTGATTTTGACAGGCAAGCGCAAATCATTCCGTAATAGGGATCTGTGACGATCTGATAGATTGAGATGTTTACCCACAAGGTTACAGCAGCTGCAATAGCTGAGGCGGTTGAAAGATATCCCCATGCCCATGAAATCCCTGTTTCCGGCTCAGGTTCGCTGATGCGTGCCAGCACTTTAGACGCAACATCAGTGCTGGGAATACTTTCCTGTCTGGCTTTTTGGGATAGTTTTTCCAGTAATTCATCCGTTTTGTTCATGTTTCCTCCCGAATCCCGCTCTCTCCAGTTGTTCCTGGAGTTTTTTTCTGGCTCTGTAGGCAGTAACTTTTACCAGGATGTGAGACCAGCCGAGCCGTTGCGCCACCTCAGGGAAGGGCAGGTCCTCGAAATAATGGAGCGTGAGTACAGTCCTTTCCCTTACGGGCAGTCGCTCCAGCAGGCAGTAGAGCAGATCCGCGCTCTCTGACGCGGAAAGCTCTTCCGGGGCAGAAATCATTGCGGCGTCGAAGTCCGGAAGGTCCGCCATCTGCTTTCGCTCCCTGGCCTTCCTCTTCCAGAATCGGTAGGCGGTTCTGGTGGCGATCTTGCGCAACCAGTGCAGCAGAGGCGCATCAGCCCTGTAACTCGGCAGGCTCCGCCAGGCCTGCACGAACACTTCCTGCACCAGTTCCTCATGTTCGTATATGTTCCTGGTGAACCGCCACATCTGTCTGGCTATATCCGCCTCGTATCGCCTGACAATCCTGGCATAGGCCAGTTTATTGCCTGAAAGGCATTCTTGTATATCCTTATCATCAGCTTCGCAACCTGTGGTCATCACCATACTTATCGTCACGGCCGATTTTTTTCTTATCATTCTAATAGTGACACAATCTAGACGAATGGTTACAGAAATTCCGCGCCTGGCAGGCCTTCATTGTTTATAGATCTGGATGACGGCGTATTTGAGGATGTTGCAGCATCCATAACCGATCCAGGCATATCCTTTCTCTCCCCACTGCGTCCCCCATGAATTCTTGATTCTCCAGGCCTGTTTAGCATCATCCCAGCCTACGAGCATTACCGCATGATTTCCTGACCAGGGGTCATCGCCGGGCTGGGTGTTCAGAACCCCGCTTGAATAGGCCTGGAATCCATCGCATTTACCGTCCACGCAGGTCTCCATCGGCCCGAATTTCTTGAGCGAGTATTTGATCATGGCCTGAGGATCTTTCAGCGTGGAATCGCCAAGATAATCAGCCCATGCGTTCAAGGCGGTCTCATCTGTCATCCAGACATAAAAACTTATCGAAATTCTGTATTTCCTGTCCGGATTACCAGGCTCCTGCGGATCTCCTTGATACGGGCAGTCGGATTCGAATGCAGCGCCATATTTGATCAGCAATACAGAGGGATGGGTCTCGGAGCAATAATAGTTGTAAGTGTTGCTGGCATTATTCAACTCAGAATCAGCCAGATTGATCAGGTCCTGCTCAGAAAGGTCTTCCTCATTTCCGAGATTGATGTTCACAAGAGACTCGATTACACCGATATTGGCAAAAGACCAGCAGGTCCCATACTGGCCCTGATACTTGACTGATGTGACCTTCCCCTGATCCTGCCAGCTGAACGCCTTGGGGACATCAACTCTCCCCATGCCCTTTGTAAGCCGGACCAGAGTCGCTGCGCTCTTTTTCAGCTCTTCCACAGTTGGCTTCCTGAGCGCCAGCGTGTTTTTCTCATCCACCAGGAAATCCGGCACAGAGTCATACGAAACAGAAAAGCTGTTCCCGCATTTTTCGGCATCGATCACAGCCTGGTCAAAGACCGCCTGTTTTTCCGCATCTGTTCTGAGTCGATCGGATTCTGCTGCGTAAAGGTTTGAACTGACGAAGATGAGAAGAATCAAGACGGCTGCATGTAATCTTATCATAGGCCCCCCTCGCTTATTTTGCGGATTCATACCGCATTTAACTGATTAGTGCGGTCATGGACCGAAAAGGTTACAAGCATCCTGATCCGTGACAGTCGCCCCCGGAAGGCCGGTCACATTGCAAATTATAATGTCGGAAATTTGATTATTTCAGTCGAATTCAGGCGATTCTTTTCTTCGCAGAAATCGGGCAGGGGCAACCCTGCCTCGATTTCAGGTCAAAATTAATTGAGAATCAACAACTGAAGTTCACTCTTTCGGCTTCAGTTCATCAATGCTCACGTCCCGGTCGAGCGAAGAGTCGATATTGTCGATGAAACGCACCTTGTATGATATTGCGAATTTTCCGGTCTCTCTGGCGGCAGAGCAGTCCACATAGAAATCAGCCCAGGCGATCGGGGTAAGGCAGTATTTCTCGGTCTCTGGAAAGCAGCGGTTGAGTTTTCCCAGGCAGCGGCAGAGAGTCTCGGCATAAAGGCTTTCGGTCACCGTGTACTCGCCGCTGTCCCTGCTGATCAGCTTCACTGTGTGAGCCTGAAAGTCCACCGAGAATCCGAACTTCTCGCTGTTGTGCATGGATTCCAGAACATTGACGAGCTGGTCAGGCATCTGCTCCCTGGGAATGACGCCAGGCGCAAATCTGGCCATCAGGGCCATGACAAGCTCACCAATCGGGTCGTGCGGAACCCCGGCAGGCGGGGCGTGATGATACGCCAGAAGCGGTGTGGCAGCCAGAAAAGCAAGCAGGATGAATGCCGCAGTTTTTTTCATGTTTCCTCCCTCGCGGAATTTTTTTACCCTCAACCAATAAGTGGAAACGGATCCGGCAAAGGTTACAGGAAATAAAAAAGGCTGCTGCCGCTAAAGGCAATCCGCGGCCTCGGAACTGGAATCATCCCAAGGTCGCGTCTTGTCAGGCTATTGACATTAGATATTTTATTAACGGCTTGATCATGTGGCAGATTATCTATTAAGCCATCAGTTCAGAATGCTGTCTGAACATCCGTTTTCCGACTTCAGAAAACAGCTTTCCGGCCTGTTCAGTCATCACGTCTGCTTCGTGAGTGCAGATTCGAAGTAATAAAGGAAATCTTTTACTCTAAATGACGCAGTTTGACGCGCTGCGATCCTTGACATTCTTTCATCCGCGTATAAAATTGCTGTAAATAAAGATGAGCTTTTAAAAGCTACGGAGGAGACTACAGATGTTCAAGGGTATTTTTTTTCTGTTCGCCATGGTCATACTGCTGGCAGCGCAGTCCATGTTGTCAGCTGCTTCGCCAGAAACGCTGCTGCTGATCAGGAACTCCCTGAGTTTTAGGGAAGCACTTGAAATCTGCCGTCAGGAAGGCGCTACTTATACGATTGCCGAGGATGCTATGCCGGCTCCTGTAGACATCGGGGAACTCTGCCTTCCCATCTCCACTGAAAACATTTTTCAGGACAGGTTGCTTCCCCTGCGTGCCCCGGAAAATTTCAGGCCGCTGCAGGCCTTTGACTGGAGGCTCAGAAATGGCGTCACACCAATCAAAAACCAGGGACGGGTGAACTGCTGCTGGGCTTTCGGAGTAACAGGCATCTTCGAGTCCTGCATACTGCTCAGGATGAAACAGGCAGTGGACATCTCGGAGCAGGACCTGATCTCGTGCAATCAGTTCGGCTTCACCATGAACGGCGGAGGCGATGCCAGGGCATTCTATTTCTTCCAGCAGTATGGCGGAGCGCTGGAATCGGACTGCCCTTATACAGGACTCACTGCCGAATGTCGAGCAGGCCTGAGACGCCCCTACCGCCTTGGCGGGGTCATGCCTGTCAACCCTGACATCAATTCGATGAAAGCAGCCATCTATAATTATGGTCCGATTCTGACCCTTGCCGCAGTGGACAAGAATTTCGGATACTATAACGGCGGAGTCTTCAACCACAACTGCCAGGACAAGCTCAACCATGCCCTGAACATAGTGGGCTGGGACGACACGAAGGGTTCGCGTGGCTGCTGGATCATAAAGAATTCGTGGGGTACCAAATGGGGTGAACAGGGCTTCATGCGCATAGAATACGGGAAATGCCGAATAGGCTCCGGATGTGTTTACGTTTATTAAGAGTCACTCCAGTGAAATCCTCAGCACTTTTTCCACCCTTTCCCGGAGCTCTTCTATTTGGAAAGGTTTGAGCAGGTAATCATTGGCTTCGACGATCGGGTAATTATTCTTTAAAGCCCGTAACTCCACACCTGTCATTAGGATTACCGGCAGGTCTTTATTGAATGCGCGAATCTGGCTGCAAAGTTGGTAACCATCACTGTCCGGCAGCTTGAGGTCGATCAACACCAGGTCCGGTTGAAACAGTTCGCAGATTTCCTGAATGTCAGAACAGAAGCTCTGTGATATCACTTCATAATCAGTATTCAGGGCCAGTTTGGTCAAGTCCAGTATATCCATGTCATCGTCAATAACCAGAACCTTTTTCTTCATTGCTCCCCCTGCATCTATTTCTTATTATTTACTAACAGAGTTATGTCATTTGCAATTCGCGTATTCCTTGCGCAGGACACTGATCAATGGGGAACTTCCTGCGAATCATGAGGAGAAGAACTCAATTCCTTAGTGCAAGTAGGACATGACTTGTGCCCGTTTCTCGACCTTCTTTCGAAGTTGAAATTCTTAGCCAGTTGATCGAACTTGTCGTCCCAGATCTTCACCTGATCAGGAGTCAGCACTGCTTCGATCTCTACACAGAATTTTTCCAGTTCCGCTTCTCTAAGTGGTTTGAACTGAGTGTGCAGTTTCTCCATAGCTTCGATTTGCTTTTTCACGATCACTTCAATCAGCTTTACCTGGTTTTCATTCAATGACAGTTCTTTCTTTAAACAGTGCGTCATGAAATCAGGGGTCGAATCGGTATGATTCATCCTCTTGACGAATCCACCCCAGATCACCTTCAGAGTAATGCCGCTTCCAAGCAATATGCCGCAGATAAGAGTAAAAATAAGCAATCCAGCTGTCTTCAGCTTGCGATTCTTCTTGATCCGGGCGATTTTATCCAGTTTTTCAAGCTTACCCATCTCTCATCTCCTGATTATAAAGGATATGCAAATGCGTATATCCGGAAAAATGCTCCAAGCGGGTCAACCACAGTATAGAACAAGGGGCCACAAATCCATAATTCTATCGTCACCAGGATCGAGAGCACAATTGCGAACCAGTTGTATGAATAATTCTCGCTCCATTCCAGTTCATCAAGGGTCTGAAGCACCAAGTCTGTGACATCGATCTCTGGAACTTTTACCCTTTCTTCAGCTTCGCTGAGACTGTGCAGAATGCTTTCGATTTCCTTCATGCTCTCCTCCAAAACCGGCTTTTTCGAGCTGCTGCTTTATTTTTTTTCTGGCTCTGAATGCGCTGACCCTTATCAGTGTATAACTCCAGCCCATCCTGATGGAAATCTCCCGCATATCATATCCCTCGAAATAGTGGAGGGTCATGATGAGCCTTTCTCTGGCCGGTAAATGCTCCAAAACACTGTACAGCGCTACCTCCATGTCCGAAGTTTCTGTTTCCCTGCTGCCAGGTTCGCTTACCTCCGAAATAGAAACCGTCCTGATTTCCCTGTTTTTCTTCCAGTACCTGTATCCTGTCCGATAGGCTATCGTCTTCAACCAGCGCAGGAACGACGACTCTCCTCTGAAGCTCCTGAGGTTCTGAAATGCTTCAACAAAGATATCATGCACCAGTTCCTCCAGGTCTTCCCTGTTGCGGGTGAACCGCCACATCAGGTAAGCCACCTGCTTCTGATGGCGTTTCATGAGCCTGGCAAAAGCTGCTGGGCTTCCAATGAGAGTTTCTTCTATCTCTCTTCTTTCTTCAATGCTTACAAACTCGCTGATCAAAGGCATCTATTTTTAACCCAAAGGTTTTCTAAAGGGTGAGAGACATGCGCCCGGAATAAGGCGTGGTACGCATTTTAGAAAATTGGCGCATATCTCTCTTGTATACTAGCCCGTCTGATTGTTGCATTGGTATACAATCATCCAGAATGCTATTCTTCCAGGGCCGCTAAATTTAGCCAAGTTCTTTTCTCATCACATACTATCAGCAGCTGCTCAACTTGGCTTCCATTATATATCAGTGGCTAAATAAATCCGATTTGTTACAAATTTTTCCAAATCGGTATCTGACTCATGATTTTGTCTAGATTCTACAGCTGTAAAAAAATTCTAGATTCTAAAACTTTATTTTAACCCATCTCATCATACTCTCTCTGGTATTGTCCATGATTACATAGAGAACGGGAATAAATGTCAGGGTAAAAAGAGTCGAGATAGTCAGACCACCGATTACAGTGACTGCCAGCGGCTGAAAAAAATCCGCACCTGACCCGATACCGAGGGACAGGGGAATCATGCCTAGAATGGTGGTCAGCACTGTCATCAGGATCGGCCTCAGCCGGATCGCTCCCGATTCAAGCACTGCTGTGATCTTGTCTTCTTTTTCATTGACTCTCCTGTGATTGATGAAATCCACCAGGATGATGCCATTGTTGACGACAATCCCACCCAACATGATCACTCCAATGAACGCAGTCGTGGACAGGGCCATGCCAAACACCTTTAGTGCTGCTACGACCCCGATGATGGAAAGCGGGATGGTGAACATGATCACGAATGGATCAATGAATGAGTCGTACTGGATGGCCATCACAATGTAGACCAGCAGGAAGGCCGCGATCATGGCCATCAACAGGTTGCGGAAAGCTTCCTTGCGCTCCTCTTCCTCACCCCCGAAATTGTAGATGTAACCGTCAGGGAATTGAACCTTAGCCAGCTCCTTCTGGATATCAAGCGTCACTGCCTGCAGAGGACGATCCTTGATGTCAGCTTCTACTACCTGGATGCGCTTGAGATTTCTGCGGTTTATAGTCGTGTAACTGCTGCCGAAATAGATGCGTGCCACCTGTGACAAGATCACTGTTGTCTTGTCATCCACCACGATCTTGAGTTCGCGGAGCTTACTGATCTGGTCCTTGTAAACATCTGCGGCTTCCACACGGATGTCGAATTCCTCGTTGGCTTCCTTGAATTTTCCGACCAGGCTTCCATAGACATAGGTTCTCACCATGCCTGAAACGGTGGCCAGGTCAAGCTGCAGATCCCTGAGTTTTTCCTTATCAAACTCTATCCTCACTTCAGGACGGCCGTTTTCAGTTCCATCATCTATGTCCCTGAGGCCGGAAACATTTTTCAGCTGCTTTGCAACTTTCCTGCAGAGATCCTCGATCACAGGGAAATCGTCTCCGGCAACCTCGATCTGGATCGGCTTGCCTGTTCCATGGCTGTAACCCTGACCCAGTTTCAGCTCAGTATAGGTGATGCGGATAACTCCGCTGATTATCCCGACTTCTTCCCTTACTTTTGTCATGAGCTGTTTCACGCTCAAAGTACGGACATTTCTGGGCGGCAGGATCACCGTCAAATTTCCCCCGCCCATCTCTGTGCGGGTGATGATACGTTCAGCATCTTTGTATTTCTTGAGTATTGATTCGATCTGCCTGACAGTCTCATCGGTTTTTTCGACAGTGGTTCCTTCCGGCAAAGAGAATCTGATGCTGAACATGCCTCTGTCCATGTAAGGGAAAAATTCCATGGCAGGCAGAAAAGCCAGGCTCAGGCAGAAAACGACAGCGACTGCCGCAATGTATCCCCAGCGCCGCCCTGGGCTGGACAGGAGCCAGAACAGGTTGCGCTTGTAAGCTCTTCTCAGCACATCCATCAGCGGCTCTTTCTTTTCAGTCTCGACTTTCAGCATTTTCGAAGCCAGCATGGGCACGAAGCTGATTGCCACAAAATAGGTGGCGATTTCAGCGAAAATGATCGTGAGAGCAAGATTGAAAAACATTTCACCGGTAGCCCCCGGCACCAGGCCGATCGGCACAAAAACAACTATATGAGTCAGGGTTGAGGCCAGGATCACCATCATCACTTCATTGGTGGCTTTAATGGCGCACTGTTCCCTGTTTTCGCTGCCGTGCAGCCTGACATAGCGGAAAATGTTTTCAAGCGATACGATCGCATTGTCCACCATGATCCCGATCCCCAGTGCAAGTCCTCCTAATGTGATCAGATTAATGGTCATGCCTTTTTTCATGTACATGAACAGGAAGGTGACGATGATTGCCAGTGGAATGCTGGTGCCGATGATGAAGGTAGCGCGCAGGTTGCGCAGGAAAGCGAAGATGATGAATATGGACAAAATGCCCCCGATGATCGCAGCTTCAGTGGCCATTGTGATCGACTCCTTGATAAAGGTCGAGTTGTCATTTCCGATTACTATCTGGAGCTTACCCTGATATTTCCTGGCAATCTCAGGGATCAGCTTTTGGACTGCATCTGAGATAAGCACAGGATTAGCGCCCTGGGTTTTCCTCACTCCCAGTGTTACGGAAGGAGTGCCGTTCATCCGGGAAATCGATGAGCGGTCCTTATAACTGTCTTCGATGGTGGCTAGTTCATTTAGATACACCGGACGTCCGGCCAGTTTTTTGACAATGACTTTTCCCAGTTCTTCCGGCTTCTTGATCTCACCTTGGGCTCGGACAAGATACTTGAAATTGCCTTCAGTGACATCTCCGACAGGAGTATCCTGATTGTCGACATTCATGGCCTTGATCACATCATTGATCGTGATTCCCAGTGAATTCAGCATGGTGGGATCGACTTTGACCCTGATCTCGCGCTCCAGTCCTCCTGAGACATCCACTGCGGCGACGCCGGAAATTCTCTGCAGGATGGGAATTATCTCCTTGTCTGCAATCGTGCGCAGAGTCCTAGCATCGTATTCCCCACCAAGTGCAATATCCATGATCGGCCTGGCGTTCATGTCCTGCTTTCCGACCATGATCCGTTCGATTTCACTGGGAAGCTTGCGCTTCGCTGAATCCACCTTTTCCCGCAGGTCGACTGCAGCAAGGTCTAAGTTTGTGCCCCAGACGAACTCTACTGAGATCATGGACTGGCCTTCCTGTGAATGCGAGTTGATGTTTTTCACGTTCTCCAGTGAATTGAGCTCTTCCTCGATCTTGCGTGTAACGATGTTTTCCATGTCAGCAGGAGCGACTCCGGGATAAGGGACCCGGATAAAAGCATTGGGATAATCAATGTTCGGATACAGGTCCACGTTGAGATTGAACATGGCAATTCCGCCCAACAGTATGAAAATCATCACCACCATCGTAACGCCCACTGGTCTTTTCACAGCGATTTCAGGTATGTTCATTTTAGTATCCCCCCCTCTAAGGTTGATTTTGATTTTGTGACAGATTTTTGAAACGTGCTAACAAACACAATGAAATTTTACATGCTGCCGGACTTGCGATTGACCTCCTTCAAATCTGATGGACATTCTATTATTCAGTGCGATTTTTTTTTGGATTTGTTACATCTTGTGAAATGATGAGGTTTTGGACAAGCAATTGAATTGATGATTTCACATAGAAGAAATCGAAAAATTAAATTTCTGGAAAGCTTTGTAACAAATCATATTTTTTCTTCCACTTTTATGTTATGAGATTCATTTTCCAGACTTTAAGAATCCCTGAAAAATCGTGACAACAAATTTATTAATCGTATGATTTTGAATAAGTACATTAGCTCAGCACAGAAAATTGCCAAAGGAAGGAGCGTTGAAATGAAGAAGAGGATCAGCCTGGTTTTTTTAGTTGGAATAATGGCCACAGCCTTTGCGGTTACCCAGGTAGTTGTTTCAGAGGTAAAAAGTGGAAATATTAGGGAAATACTGAGTTTTTCCGGGGAAATCAAACCTTTTGTCGAATACATAGTGGCTCCGGATGTTTCATCCACTGTTATGGCTGTTAATGTCGAAGATGGAATGCCTGTCAATACAGGTGAAGTCTTGATTACGCTGGACAGGAAACGCTATCAGATAGCCCTCGACCAGGTTGATGGAGCTCTGAAAAACGCCCAGCAGAAAAACAACGAGGCTCAGAATGACTATAAAAGGAACAAGATCCTGTTCGACGAACATGTGATTAATCAAAAGAGTTTTGAATCCACCCAAACTGCGCTGAGTGCAGCTAAAAGCGGGCTTGCTTCGGCCAAGGCTGCACATGAACTGGCTGAACTCAATCTCAACCGCACCGAAATCAAGGCACCGATCAGCGGCTTTTTCGCAGGTCGTGACGTGATTCTAGGGCAGACTGTTTCTCCGGGCATGATTCTGGGAAGGGTGCTTGATCTAAAAACTGTTTATGCAGAAACCAAGATTTCCGAGAATCAGATCAGGCTTGTGAGTCAGGGGCAGCAATGCATGGTCGAAGGTACATATCCCGCCAAGGTAGCCTATGTGGATCTCTATGCCGACTCCTCCAGGGCTTACCGCGTGAAACTGATGATGGACAATACAGCTGGATTCAAAGCCGGAATGTATGTAAAAGGTGAAATCATTGTGAATAATTATGAAAATGTGCCTCTTGTTCCTGAAACCGCGCTGTTGCAGCTCAAAGGAGCATATTCAGTATTCAGTGTTCTGGAGGGAAAAGCTAAGCAGCAAAGCGTGGAACCTGTAGCTAAGGAAAACGGACTGGTCTTTGCGAAAGGGATCTCAGCCGGTGACAATGTCGTAGTAACCGGCCAGGGTACTCTCAAGGATGGGGATTCCGTTTCTCTCGCCGGGGAGGGCAAATGATAAGAATCAAACGGGAATCCTGCAAATCCAAAGAATGGCAAGAGACAATCGTTGCCCAGATTTAACAGCATACAAAGGAACAAGAAGATTCTGACTCCAGAATGTTAATTCCCGAACTGGCTTCAAATAGCCCATGATTGCTCGAAAAAGAAAGAAGCGTTAGAAACTTTAGTTTCGACACATAATTTATCTGACTTTTCAAAACACACTTGAAAGCATGGACACTGAAGTAGTCTATAGATGTTTGCTAAGTTCCAGCACGGTCTCCCTGCTTATCACACCATTGGCTCTGAGTTTATGATCCTGCTGGAATCTGCCTATCGCTTCAGTTGTTTCCCCGCCGATCTTACCGTCGACTGCACCCGAATAATATCCTGCGTTTTTTAAAGCCTGCTGGATTTTCTTAGAGCTGAGTCTGATATTAGGGCTCGCTTTACCGGACTTGACTTTGTCTGCAATTTCTATCGTCTGCTTTCCAGCAGCGGATAGAGTGGTATTCTGAGTTTCTTCGGAGTCCGTCTTTTTGGCCATTGAGTCATCAGGCTTTTGCTCGTCTGCTCCCATCCTCAGTAATGCGACTAACTGATCCAAAGAGGACATTTTCTGGCTTGTTTCAGGATTGGCCTGTCCAGCCGTCTGACTTGCCGCCAGGTTATTAATGGAGGGAGCTGCGTTTGATGACAGCTTATAAGATCCGATCCCGCAACCTGTAAGATATACAGCCATGACCATGGCTGTCAGGCACAGATAGACCATTGTTCTGTAATACATACTCCACCTCCGGAACCATTTTCGGATCAACCCCGCAATTGTTATCGGCAGGAGGGTAAAGGACATGAATCATCATCGAATCACTGCTGTACCTCTATCGCCATTGTGAATTTTGACGATCAAATAATTATGAGGCTTTCCAAGGAGAAACCATGAAAAAAATCATCTTCGCATTCATACTCATATCTATCTTTCAGATTCTGGCTGCAAGCCAGGCTGACTCCAGGCTGGTCAATGCAGTCGCGAACGGCAACCTCCGCGAAGTGCAGAATCTGGTTTCCGGAGGAATGGAAGTCAATGCTTTTGATCATCTAAGCGGGAATACGTTATTGAGTATCGCTGCTTCAAAAGGCTATAAAGAGGTGATCGAATTCCTGCTCAAATCCGGAGCAGACCCTAATTTCAATGATATAGAAGGTGAATCTCCACTTTTATTCGCCATCAGGAACAACATGTTACTGATAGTGCGCCAGCTCGTGGAAGGCGGAGCCGACCTTGATGCAGGGGACAAGAGGCAGGTGACTCCTCTGATGTGTGCAATCTTCACTGGCCGTGACGAGATTGCTGAATACCTGATCGGGAAAGGTGTGAAGCTTGATGCCAGGAACAACCAGGGAGCCACTGCTCTTATGTATGCTGCTGCCACAGGGAATCAGAAGATGGCCGAGTTGCTTCTTGAGAAGGGGGCCGACAGGAACCTTCTGGATCAGACCGGTTGCAGCGCAGCTCAGATTGCCAGAAATTCAGGACACGTGAGGATCGCTAATCTTATTACAGATGTAAAGACAGCACCAAGGATAAAAAGAGAAACTACGGTTAATCCCTCAATATTCTGACATTGAAATCCAGCTAAATTTCAATTTTCCCTGAAAAAGGTCATCTGCGATGGCAGAAAACATCGTGACCTCTTAGCATGGGCTTGTGCCGCCAAATGCCGCATCCCTTGTCTTGCCAAACCAGTTCAACTGGGAAATAATTACTGAAAGCCAAGTCTTGTAATTTAGCTGGAGGTTTTTGATGAATGTAGTAATGATCGTTCCGACCGGTATCGGCTGCGAAGTCGGCGGACATTGCGGGGACGCAGCTCCGGCTGCCCGCCTGCTCGGTGCCTGCTGCGAGAAACTGATCCTTCATCCCAACGTGGTCAATGCCTCAGATCTGAATGAAATGCCTTCAAATAGCCTTTATGTTGAAGGAAGCCAGTTAGACCTCTTCCTCCAGGGAAAGGTTTTTCTGCAGGAAGTAGATTCGAACAGAGTTCTGGTGGTAGTCAACAAGGCGGATTATCAGTCAATCAACGCAGTTTCTGCAGCCCGTACCCAGCTGGGGATCGATGCGGAGATACTGGAGCTCAAAAAGCCGCTGCGCCTGATTGCACAAATGAAAGACGGCATCGCAACCGGGCGCGTTGAAAACTGGAAAGAGCTTGTGACCCAGGTGAAAAAATATGATTATGACGCTTTGGCGATTGCAACGCCTATCACAATCAGCCGGCCTGCCCTTGAAAAATACTTCAAACATGGTGGAGTAAATCCAGTCGGCGGAGTGGAGGCGGTAGCCTCAAAACTGATCGCTGCAGGGATTGGCAAACCAGTCG
>JAQTZZ010000063.1 GCA_028687545.1 Candidatus Wallbacteria bacterium | reverse complement strand
ACCGAGCAATGAATAATGTCCGTTTGCTTCATATGTGTCAGTCCAGATAAAACCCTCGATTGTCTGAGGTGTGTTCCATCCTGGGATGGCCTTAAATAGGATGTGGTAGTCGCTGCTTTCCTGCAGCTCTAATATTGTACCGCTGTTTTTCCAGTCTGCATCTCCAGATAACTTCCACTGAGCACCTGCTAAGGTTGCTTCGTTCGGGGTCATGTTAACAAGGAGATTCCTGAAAACAGGCGAGAACATCGCTTCAGATGAAATGTCTGATGTGATAGTACCGGACAGGTTCATAGAGCATGTCCAACCAAGAATGTCCTTGAAAATGATTTCATAGGTGGAATTTTCATCCAGCATTGCACTGTCGCCGGAAAATCTCCACTCTTCAGTGTCTTTCGAAAGACACCAGGCAGCCCCTGCGGATAAAGCCACTTCTGGAGTAATGGAAACCTGGAGTCTAAATTGTGCAGTATCCCTCGT
This sequence comes from Candidatus Wallbacteria bacterium, assembly GCA_028687545.1. Taxonomy (NCBI): domain Bacteria; phylum Candidatus Walliibacteriota; species Candidatus Wallbacteria bacterium. The sequence continues at coordinate 20,993 of JAQTZZ010000063.1, read as the reverse complement.
AAGATAATTACAGGTTACAATTTCATCGCTCTTGCCCATTGTCCCGTAAATGTTGGCTGGTTTAGTGTAGCATCCCGAGGCATCGCCGAATGCAATTTCATAGGTTGCACCTTCCTGGAGTTCGATCATTGAGCCACTATTTCTCCATATATAACCATCAGCCAACTTCCATTTAGCCCCACCCCCGACAGCCCCCTGTGGAGCCAAATTGACTGTGAGAGTATGCATACCCTGGTAAACACCGTATAGAACCTTGTTATCATCCATTTTGCCATAAATCGATGGCGGAGTGGTCCGGCCTTCAATATCCTTAAAAACGACTCCATAATAAGAAGACTTGCGCACCGGTACTTCCACACCGCTATTTCTCCAGATGCTTTCAGAGTCCAACCGCCATTGTCCTACTGATGCTATGTTGTCAGGTTTGATCCGGACTTCGAGGGTGCCGCTGACCGACTTGTAAGTAACACAGACCGTTGAGTTGATCGGTGTATCAGAATTGATCGGATAATCGAAATACAGAGGATTCGGATTTTTCCAACTTGAGTCAATAGTTGCAAGGTCAGTCAGAGCTATCCTAAAGACATGCCCTATCTGTGCTTCTATCGTTTGGTCGCTGATCAGATCACCAGTTTCGTTCACTACTTTCCATCTCGCGCCACATGAGATTGCATCTTGGGAGTCGATGTGAACAGTGAATGTTTTTCGAGGTACATACTGGATGCTCAAATGGACCTCATTTGAACTGGAGTCAAGATCGACTGCCTGGTTCGGCGGGGTGATATAACCAGGCATTTCCTTGAATCTGAGGTACATTATTTTAGTGCAGGGCATATTGTCGCTGCCAAGTTGAATACAGCCACTCTCGCGCCATAAATCCGGCGGGTCTGTAGTGAACTGCCATCTCGCATCTGGGGGATCAAGGAAAACACAGAATTGATTTTGCTGAGTATAAGTTCCGATTACTGGTGTCATAGTATCTGTGATACAGACATATTGACTGGGAGGTGTATTCCATCCAAATATAGGCTTAAATTCAATCCAAACCCAGGATTCGTCGGGAAAAGCCATTGAATATGATTCGCTGTCTCTCCATCTGGGTTCGTCTTGTAAGCGCCATTGCCCACCACCAACAACTGCACTCTCTGGTTTGATGATAACCTGGGTCTTGGGGTAAATCGGATTGCTTTTATCTAATAAATACAGGTTAGAGTATGCATGGTCTACGCATGGTTTCGTAATCATCGCAATCTTGTCTATATTTCTAGTTATAGTATAACAGCTGGGGTTATCTCCGTAGTAAGCATTCCAGGCTGCAGGGTAATGACGCCTGGAAATGTCATTCCAATCGTTCACCTGCCGAATTCCTTCAACCGTATCGTTCAAACCAAAATATTGTGTAGCTTCATAGCATGTGATCTCAAATAAATCATTGCAGGTCATTAAACATCGTTGCCCAGTAAAATAGTTAGTATATGCTGGGAATGTTCCAACATATACTAGTACGGATTCAAATAATTTTTCCCATGGTTGAGCAGAACCAAGTTGATATTTATACCAGTTATAATGTCCATTACAAGAACTGGTAAGATTATATCTACAGAAAATATCCCAATCGGAAGGGAAAATTCCTTGCCACCACTCCCAACCACTCTGTGCCATACTTGGTCCAATATAATTGAAATTGACAAAATCTGTAGTATGAACTAGACCCCATTTATTCAGGGAAGTGTCTTCAATATAAGGATTTCCTGCATATGTATGAAGATAAAAATCGCTAGCTGTTCCCCAACAGTCATACCATTGTGGACCATAGCTAGGCGATTTAAAATACCTAGAGACGCCTTCGCAAACATTGCCGAAGTGAAAAGAATTATTCCAATGATTATCTCTTCCTCTTCCATCTTCACCTATAAAATATGGTTGGCCATCATAAAAGTAAACTTTATCTCCAGGAAAGGAATAATTATCTCCAATCTGAACCCAATTATTAACAGTTTCATCATTCACTGTTTCCATGAATTTATATACTTTGTCTGGAGTTACTACTGTCCACGAATTTTTATCGATAATACTATAGTCTTTGAACGGAAGCTCTCCCATGTCCTTCCATCTTGCAGGGGGTAGACAACAGACATATTCGACTGAATTCGGATATTGTGCAACACCGCTGATAGAGTTAGGACAATTGTAGTTTTCATAACCTGGACTATATTGAATATAAATTGTATACTCCGTGCCTTCAGGCATATAAACGCATCGGTTCCACCACCAAGACTCGGGGATCCAATCTGTAGACCAAATTCCAGCTACAACCTTCCATGATTGTACTATCCACGGTTGCCTTGAGGCACCTCCGGTATAATAACTTAATTGCACTCCGCACATATTCATTGAATAAGTGCACTCAACTGTTGTGTCTTGAAGAAGAGTAATTTTTTTAGAGTATGAAATCTGGGGTAAAGAATAATTCTCCCATGGTGAGGACCATCCTGTTACTTTTTTACAATTAATGATTTCCTCCGAACCATGGGGCAATGTGAAAGTCTTGTTTGCAGTTTCCCATTGTTCCGATAAATCTTGTACTTTGAATGCCGCACCGGCTGCAACCGCCTCAGGTGGTCCCAATAATACTGTCAGTTTATGGAAGATTTTTTCATATGTTCCGGTTTCAGTAATATCTTCAGATTCCATTACTCCATGAATCGGTTCAGGGATTTTCCAATAATCTTTTCTATCCCAATTTATCCCGAACGTGATCGTATACAGGGTGCCAGGAGCCAGCATTACTGATGAATCGCTTAACCTTTGATAAATCTGATCGTTTAACAGCCAATAAGCACCCTGCGTTCTCGCTTCCTCTGGTTCGATTTTCACCGTCAGTAATCTTCCAGGCATGTAAGATACATTAAAAGTTGTATCTGAGTTTATGGGCCAGGTAATGGTAATGTCATCGGGTTTTTGCCAGCCTTGAATTGTTTTAAAACCTATAGTGAATAAAGCATCTTTCTCCACCAGAACGTATTCTCCGCTGTTATAATACATGGGAAGCCAAGTCCCAGACTTCTGAATGGCACTTGATTTTGATTTGGCTCCTAATTTGGGGTTCAAATAATTAAATGTCCATTGGGCACCGGCTACTACAGCAGTTTCAGGGTAAATATTAACAAAGAGTTTGTAGTATGGAACGTATTCAACAATATAAGTCTGCACCTTATCGGGGTTATCCAATACGGTAATTTGCTTTTCAGGAGGTGTTTTATAGTTAGGAACATCTCTGAAAGTCAGAGTGTAATCCCCTGGTTTTAAAAATTCTGTCCCTGCATTTTTCCAGGTTATCCCACCATCAAGACTCCATTGAGCATCAGGAGCCTTGCCATCTTGGAGATCAGGGGGACAGAAGCCGACATCAACCCTAGTCCCGCACATAAAAAATGAAATCAGTCTTTCGCTTTTATTTCCGGCCAGATCATAGGCAACAGCCTCTACTTTGAATGTGGTTTGATCATTAGGATAATTCGATGTGTCTATTTTAAAATTTACGGAGGATTCAACTACTCCAACATCATATTTTAGTTTCAGCTGTTTGTTTTCAATGAATAAATCGATTCTGCCGATCCCAGATCCTTGATCACCGTCTTTTGCAACAAGTGTAAACACTGTATCTTTATCAAAGGAAACATAATCGTCTTTTGAAATCAGTTTATCCTTCCGCTTAATCCCTATTGTGGGTTGGTCTGCGGCAGATTCTGTCACACGATAATTAGTGCCATTGTTATTGGCCTTACATTCCCAGTGTTCCCATGGATGCAGCATTCCTTTAGTCCAACCGCCAATAGCATTAGTAATTGATGAACAGTTTCCACCATCAAGAGCAGCTCCGTAACCAAAAGCCTTTTTATAGGCAAATTCCACCAGCCATGCGCAACTGAATACGTTTAGGCTTTTGAGACTTTGATCTGAATCAAGTCCGAAATGATAACTTCCATCTTCGCCAAGCTTGTTAACGTAATTTCCTTCTCCCCAGCCGCTATCACCAAGAAAATCATTATCCGGATATGGATCAACTCGATTGCCGTATTCGTCAAAAAGATTCTCGTCCACATAACGAACTGGTTTTTCCAGTGGACGAATGGAAAAAAGCCAATAATATGTTGGATAATTCAGTGATTTTTTTACTGCATAATCACATATTTTCATCCGTATGGAAGGAGCCAAGAAGTACGTGCTCATATTCGATCCGCGATAGGTAGTATTGTATCCATGAGGATCAGGTATACTTTTGAAGTACCTGAGAGTTAAGTCCGTCTCCCCGGGTCTAATGGTTTTAGACCTGATTGCATGGGGTTCGAAATTCGACATTGATTCAACAATTATTCCATCCGCCTTGTTTGCCTCATTGTTAAATATGCGGGGCGAAGAAATTATCCCTGGCCAATAATATCCGATATAAATAGCATCATGACCAACGCCATCATAATTCCAGGGATTTGATACACCAAAGAGTGAGCCGGCCATACCGTCTCTTAAGATTATATCGCCAATTTCACCAGGGTCTGTCGGTTGTGCAGCAAAAGCAACTGTAAAAATTGCCAGAAGTAAAAAAAGCAAAAGCCTTTTTTTCATCTCAAATCCTCCAGATAATTTATGGTTTTAGTTATTTCATTTTTTATACCTAAATCGTCTTTAGGATTCCCAAGCCTATCTCTGAGAATAGGTATTGCTTTTTTTGAACCAAATTTCTTGATTAAATCCAATGCATTAAATGCATTCCAGCCGCGCATCAGTTGATAGTTTTCAAGCACTTTGTCAAGGACAGCTTGTTCTTTTGTGTCAACACTTAACACCGCTGCTGCTGTTGATACACTAAAATTCTGCTCACTCTTTAGGAGAATGGCCAATAATAAATCTATAACTCTGGGGTTTCTGAATTTATCAGACAATTGTATAGCAAGCATTTGTGCAACCCCGTCTTCTTCAGACTCAAGGCATTTTTCCAGAATCGGTAATGTCACATCACGATCAATGACACTCAAAGATTTTAAAGCGTGTCCTCTAATCATTCCCGAATTGCTCATGTCATAGAAAATTCTCTTCAAAAGCTCGATTGATCTCTCTTTCTCACCAGTATGGGAACTTAGAGCATAAATTGCAGCGAGTTGAGATTCTCCTGAAGCGTTTTTATCTTCAAGTATTGAGTAGATAGTTTTTCTGGATTCATCGCTTGCATAATTTCTTAGAAAAGAAATCGCCAGATCACGCTTTTCGTCTTTCGGATCATTAGATATTTCCAAAAGACGTTTCTTCGCAATTTCATTTTTACCTCCAAGAAATCCCAGTGTTTTGATCGCCTCTTGCCTGACTGGCTGATCAATGGAACTGTTTGTCAGGTCAGCAATAAGTTTCACAGCTTCCGGTCGATCCGGCGACACGATGTAATTCAACAGAAAACCTCTTATACCAGAATCCACTGTAAGGTCTTTGGAAATCTCCAGTAGAAGATCAGCAAGAGCCGAATCATTATGGTTAGCCATGTATTCGCAGAATTTAGTATAATCTTTCCACCCTTTATCTTTTCCGGTTTTGAGTAGATCATTCAGCATGATCAAAATGCTGTTATCAATCTTTCCCTGGTATTTCTTCAGATAATCCCGTGACCAGACGATTTTTGTCATGTCCACTTCACTTGTAGCAACAACTTCAGTTGTTTGCGAATTAGGTGGAGTAGCAGCTACTTCTTGTGTCTGTGAGATCGGCTGCTCAATGGGTTTTTGGTTAATTCTGTCCTGAGGCGCTGGAACTTGAACAACCAGTGTTTGTGAGGTATTGAATGTTCCGCCACGCGTTGCAAGTACCTGCTTGATGAAAAAATACAATCCAAAAGAAAAGAGAATGGCTATGAAGATGATTTTCAGGCGGTTGTTCATTTATCCTCCAGGAATTTATTTTCAATAGCTTAGTCGATTTGAAATCGACTGTGACAGGTAAAGGTGTGTAAGCCAAACAAAATTGGACCCGAATGATTGGGTGAAATCCAGATGATTTAATGATCGCCTGTGATCGTAAGCCACAACGCCCTCCTCCTTAAACCGACGCCGATATTACCGGCATTTCTGCATAAATACGGGCTAATTCATCAGCCTCTAATTTCTTTCGTGCACTGAAAGTTCGAACCTGAAAACAGCAAGCAGCAGATTAGTTTGATCAATATGATTAGTTTGCAACGATTAACGGCTTGCTCTTAATATTTTATTTTATATTCAACCTTTGTCAATACCAAAACTATGATTTTCAGGAAAAAAAAGGTGGAGTCTGGGTAGATGGAGTCGAAGGTGGAGTCACTTCTGCCACTGATTTTTTTCCTCCACAAACTATTTCATTGGATATCTCCAGTGTCGCAGATTTCCAGGAGCTTCCGGTATCTCTCTTCAATGGTTTCCCGCTTGATGTCCAGAAGCTTCTCAATGCTGAAACCTTCTATGTTCAGGGAGGACATCACAGTGCCGTACAGGCAGGCCTTCTTGAGCTTCGGAAATGTAATAGGCAGGTTCTCGCATAGGTATCCCAGAAATCCGCCTGCAAAACAATCGCCTGCTCCGGTAGGATCTTTAACATCGGTCAGAGGATAGGCAGGGGCGCAGAAAAGTTTGCCTTCGCCGTATAGATTGACTCCGAATTCGCCCTTCTTGATCACCAGATAGCGGAGGCCGCGCTCCATGATCCGCTCAGCTGCCCTGTGCAGGTTTTTTTCACCTGTCAGGGTCAGGGCTTCTTTATTGTTGATAAACATGATGTCCACTTCAGGGACTACCTCCCAGACCTGGTCAATCACTGTGGAGATCCAGTAGTTCATGGTGTCCGCTGCTTTGAGCATGCTTTTCCGGCATTGTTTCAAGACTGAAAGCTGAAGCTTTGGAGATATGTTTCCCAGGAAAACTCCAGGATTTTTCAGGTAATTTTCCGGGAGTTTGGGGTCAAAGTCAGCGAAGACATTCAGGCAGGTGGAATGAGTGATGGCATCGTTCAGATCATCCTGGTACTCGCCTTCCCAGTGAAATGTCAGCCCCTCCTTCTTGATCAGCGCATCAATCACGATTTCTCTTTTCTGGAATATTTTTCTGAATCTGTCATAGGTGTCAGTCCCCACGACTCCTACCAGACAGGGCTTTGTGAAATAAGATGCCGCAAGAGACGCGTAAGTAGCAGAACCGCCTTCCACTTTTTCGACTTTTCCTGAAGGGGTGCCTATTGTGTCCAGAGCTACAGAACCTACAACCGTCAGACTCATGGCTTACTCCTTGACTTTGATTCTTACGAATTTCCGCTTCCCGATCTGGATGATGTCACCATTGTTGAAACTGACTTCGATTTCAGGATCAGCCACTTTCTGCCCGTTGATCCTCACTCCGCCCTGAACAATCTGCCTCTTGCCCTCGCTGTTTGACGGTACCAGGCCGGAATCCTTCAGGATCACGCAAAGCTTCTGACTGCGGGGTGAATTGAAATCCGGTATATCTTCAGGCAGCTCGTTTTTCTTGAAGACATTCTCGAATTCCTCATCTGCAGCCTGCGCAACTGACTCAGAATGGAGGTCAGTGATAATCAGCCTGGCCAGTCTTTTCTTTTCGCTGCGGGGATGTCTGGCTCCGGATTTGAAATCTTCCGGCATCCGTTCAATTTCCTGAAGCGGGAGTTCAGTCAGTAATTTGAAATATTTAAGCATCAGTTCGTCTGAAATGGACATGATCTTGCCGAATATTTTGTCTGGCGGCTCGTTGATTCCAATGTAATTTCCCAGGGATTTGCTCATCTTCTGCACCCCGTCCAGCCCTTCCAGGAGAGGCATAGTCAGGATGACCTGAGGCTCCACCCCATATTCCCGCTGCAATTCCCTGCCGACCAGCAGATTGAAGGTTTGGTCCTTGCCTCCGATCTCAATGTCAGTCTTCAGGGCCACGGAATCATACCCCTGCATCAGCGGGTAGAAAAATTCATGGATTGAGATCGGCAGATTACCGGCAAAGCGCTTGGCGAAATCATCCCGCTCCAGTATCCTTGCAACCGTATACTTGGACGCCAGTCTGATCACATCCTCGAAATTCATCTTCGACAGCCACTCGCTGTTGAATCTGATCTCCATCTTATTGATGTCCAGGATTTTCCCGATCTGCTCCTGGTATGTCTTGGCATTTCTCAATACTTCTTCCTTAGAAAGCTGTTTCCTGGTCTCGGATTTGCCGGTGGGGTCGCCGATCATGCCGGTGAAATCACCGATCAGGAAGACAATCTTGTGACCCAGCCGCTGAAAATCTCGGAGCTTCCTGAGCACCACAACATGTCCCAGATGGATGTCAGGGGCGGACGGATCAGCGCCAAACTTGATATTCAGAGGCCTGCCTTTCTGCAATTTGGCGGACAGCTCTTCTTCAGGAATAATGTCGAGCGTACCGCGCCGGATGATCTCAAGCTGTTCTGCTGCATTAGGCATAGACCCTCCATTTCAGACACGGAAAGATTTGAACTGTAATAATCTATCAGGAATGGCTGAAAAGATAAAGAAGTGTTGCAGAGCCGCCTTTGACAGCGCTCTCTTTTTTCCTTACTCTTTAATTCTAAAATAAGAACATGGAAGGTCAATCATGACAGCTCGCTTCCTATTTCTTTCGTTTCTGATCTGCTGGCAGGCTGATTGCGCTGCACCAGTTCCAGCAGTAAAACACACAGCAGAAATTTCTTTGCCGGCTTTTTTTCCTGAGGAAGAGGAAAAAGTCAGGCAAGCCGCTAAAAACTCGATAAATCCTTTTCAATACCCTGCATCACGGAATGACAAAGCAGATGAAATGCTTCATGCGCTTTCCATTCTCAAGACAAGAGCTTATCTGAGGTATTTTCCGCTGCTGGAAAGTTGTGTGAAATTGATTTCGGATACAGACGAAACTGAGTTATGCCAGCTCCTCAAAAAAGACACAGCTGAAATTTCGAGGGAACTCGCTGTTGCCGGCAGCCTGCTTTGCAGCGTGGAAGTCGCGGAAGACCGCCGGATGGTTGAATCTGCATTGGGAGAGATTTCATTTTCCCTCTTTTCAGTGACTGATTCCGGATTCCAGCAGCTGTTGGCAGCTATCCGTGATAAAGATGCCATACTGGTTCAGGATCTTCTGAAACATCCGCAGTTTGTCATTTCCTGCAGGCCTTTCATGTCCGAACTGGTCCGCGAGGCTGCGAAAACCAGCGAAATTTCGATCCTCGGCAATCTGCTCGATCTGGTTTCAGAACAAACTGCAGAGGTAATCCGGTCCGGTTTTGATTCAGGGTTAAAAGCGAAAAGACCGGATGTCCTGAAATATCTGCTGGGAAGACTTGAATTTCCGCAGCGGGATTTCAGTGCTGAAAGCGATCCTGCCCTGTATAAACTTCTCTCTGATTCAGAAGACGAGGAACTTCTCAAGGCCATGCTGAAAAAAGGATCAGTGAAGCTTGACCGTCTCATGGTGCCGGCAGTGCACAGCGTCGATCTGGCCCGGGAAGTGAAGCTTGAGACCTGGAATAAAAAAACTACAGCCGCCAGTCCGCTTTATTATGTGAAAAGTCCGGAGGTGGCACAATACCTGATCGATAACGGGCATTCGCCTAACCACGGCAACCCGCTGGCTGGGATTAACAGTCTGGCAGTGGCTGAAGTGCTGATCCGCAACGGCGCGAAATTCAAATCCATACCGCCTGTCGAATGGTGGGATTCTGAAACCCTGCCTTTTGTAAGAACCAGGGAAATTGCGGAACTGCTGATCAAGCTGGGATGCAAGTATGACTTTCAGGACACAAGTCGCGGGAATTATCCAATCCACAGCATGCGGATCACCCCGGCTGTGCTTGGACTGCTGCTGGATCTGGGGATGTCTCCGAATCTTCTGAACAAAAATGGTGATTCACCCCTTTATTATTCCACACATTCGGTTGAAAAGGCGCGTATTCTTCTGGAACACGGGGCTGACCCCAAACTCAGGAAGCCCTGCCATGCCGAAGGCGGGAAAAAAACTGATAAACCGGGATATACGCTTCTGCATTGCGCCTGGAACGGGGACTTCACCCGCCTGATGATCGGACAGGGTCTTGACCCGGATGTCCGTGGCGGGGGATACAATGAGACCCCGCTGCACACGGCATTCAATCTGGACGTCCTGAAAGCTCTGGTTGAAGCCGGAGCCGACGTAAATGCCAGGGACGATCTGGGCCGCACGCCGATTTTCAACAACCATCTGGATTTTGACAGTCTCAGGTATCTGATTGAAAAAGGCGCTGATCCTGGTGCGCTCGACAAGAATGGGCATGGGGTCCTGGAAATGCATCAGAACAAGGGAGTCCAGGATTACTTAAAATCCAGGGGCGCTATGGAAAACCCTGTCTCTTTGAAACATAACTTTAACCTTATATCGGATCCAAGGGCCTTCCTGAAAGCCCTGGAAAACGGCGGCGATATTCTAACGCCCTTTGATTTCAGTTCCGAAAAAGATTACACCAGGCAATATGACAAACAGCTGCCTCTGCTCGTTCTGCTGGGAAGCAACTGGTGGAGAGACCATACTGATGAGGTCTACCTCGACCTGATCCGGGAATTTCTCGACAAAGGCGGTGATCCTAATATAATCGATAAAGAAGGCCGGAATCTCCTGATACTCTGCCCCAGACTTGAAGCAGCCAGGATGCTTGAAAAAAAGGGATTCGACCTGCAAAAAACAATTGTTTCAGTGCTCGACAAAGCAGTCCAGGAAAGCCGAAACGATGACCTGATCCGCTATCTTCTGGAAAAAGGCGGATCAGGTCTGATTGAAGCCTACAAAACCACTGCCGGCCGGGAAGCTCTTTCTTCAGACAGCAGAATGCCCCGTTCTCCGCTGATATGTTGTCTTCCCGAATACGTTGAGATACTCTGCAAAGCTGGATTTCCGCCTGATGCCCAAACCAGAGACGGCATGACTGCATTGCAGTATGCTGCGGGTTCATACCAATACAACGGCCTGCAGAAGGTGCTGAAATTAATCGCTGCCGGTGCTGATCCGAATTCAACAGATAAAAACGGGAATACCCCCCTGCACACAGCAGTCAGCTATTTTTCAAGGTTTGACCTTTTATGGATCGACAATGAGCATCCTTCATTTAAATCAGCATATGACAATTTTCTGGAAATGTTGAAAATTCTTCGTGAAAGAGGCTGCCGCCCCGGGAAGAAAAACGATGACGGAGAAACAGCCCTGGATATTCTGCGTAAAAAATGCCTGGAAAGCGGTATCGCTGAAGAGGGCAAAATCATGGAAATCGTTAAACTGCTGGAATGATTCATGGCTCAGGTAAAAGTCCTAATGCCACTTCCCTACTATATATATATCTGCAAGATTCGTCCCACTCGGACCGAAACAGTATAAAGCGCCCAGCCTGTTCAGCAGATTGTAACTGTCGGACCTGGAAAGACATTCTTCGATTTCATGAATACTGGTATTCTTCAGAAGTTCAGAGGTCACCAGCGCTGCAGCCACAGGTTCCGGGGTATTCCCGTCCACTCCGTCGGTTGCGATCCCGGCAAAAAAACCGTCCTCAGGCAGCTTGGGCAGTATCCTCAGAGCCAGTTCCTGAATTCTGCCGCCGAATCCTGCCCCTCTAACCATGGTCCTGATTTCCCCGCCGGCCAGGTGTATGGAACCTTTCTGAAGACTCCAGCATTTCTCCACCAGGAATTCTGCTGCACATTCGGCATCCAACTGGAGGTTAGTACTTTCGGTTGACTGCAGCCCTGCCTTTCCGAATTCTTCCTGGAGAGCCCTGACAGCGCTCAGATTGTCTGCCACTACAAAATTCCGGATATTTCCGGATATGGTTTTGGGAGTGTCCTGAATCTTTCCCGCTATTCCTTCGCTGATTATCTTCCGGACGGAAGCCGGGGTTATTGCCCAGAGCCTGTGATGTTTGAGAATCTCCATCGTTTTTTCATAAGTAGTGGGGTCCGGAAATGTAGGACCTGATCCGATCAGGTCGGCTTGTCCTGAAACAACGTCTGAGAGGTATAGTCCGATCAGAGTGCTTTTCTGGAAAAAGCCGCAGAATCGTCCGCCTTTGACCCTGGACAGATGCTTACGGACAGTGTTGATTTCCTCTATCCCGAGACCTGACTGCAGCATCAGTCTGCCGGTTTCCGCTAAATCTGCCAGTGAGATTCCTGCCAGCGGCATTTCCAGCATGGAAGAAGCTCCACCGCTCAGCAGGAAGAAAATCAGGTCATGCGAGGAATATGTCTCAAGCTGTTCCTGAGTATGCTTCAATGTGGCTTCATCAGGATATGGATGGCTACATTTACAGCAGCGGATTTTTTTCCCGATCGTCAATTCCCTGCTGGTATTGACGATCCCTGATTCGATCTCCGGGACCAGTTCGATCAGCATTTCAGACATGCAGGCAGCGGCTTTTCCTGCACCTGTCACACCAATTCTGTGATAATCCTGAAGTATGAGGTTCAGGCCTGGCAGAAGCAGGGTATTGCCTTTTCTTTTCAGAATTTCGGACATGAAAATCTGAGGCTTCAGCTTGCCTTGCAAATTGCGGATCAGATTCCCGATCAATTGTTTGAGTCCGATAAAATCCATTGAAATCTTCCGGTCTTTCCGGCAATTATACTTAACTAAACCAGCTGATTCAACCGGAAAATCTGACCATTTGACAGGGAGACAAACTTGGTTTAAATTGAGATAATTTTTCTTTGGGGGAATTTGGAATGAGAATCGACAATCATCCCATTCTTGATTTCAAGCTCGGGAAGAGGGTGACTTTTTTCTTCAATAATGAGCCCCTGGAAGGGATTGAAGGCGAGGCCGTCACATCGGCCCTGCATGCAAACGGGATCAAAGTCCTGTCCCACAGCCTTCGCCTGGGAAGAAAGAGGGGATTATTCTGCGCCATCGGAAAATGCGCTTCATGCCTGATGCGGGTTAACGGGCAGGACAATGTCAGAGTCTGCATCCTGCCTCTTGCAGAAGGGATGCAGATTGAAATGCAATCCGGCGTAGGAGAGCTCAAATGAAAAAATGCGACATACTGGTCATCGGCGGTGGTCCGGCCGGTCTTGAAGCTGCCTATCATGCTGCAATAGCCGTACCTGATCTATCCATCTGTCTGGTGGAGGAGAATTTCCTGCTCGGCGGCCAACTGATCAAACAGACCCATTCTTTCTTCGGATCTAAAAATCAGTTTGCCGGACGCCGTGGGATCGAAATCGCAGATCTGTTAATGAACAGAGTAAGGAATTGCAAAAATGTTGAAATTCATCTCTCAACTTCGGCCCTGGGATTCTATCCTCCTTCGACTGTAATCTGCGAAACTTCTCATAAATCCCTGCTGGAATTCCATCCCCAAAAAACTGTAGTGGCAGCTGGAGCCAGGGAGAACATGGCAGCTTTTCCAGGCAATGACCTTCCTGGTGTTTTCGGTGCAGGCGCTGCCCAGACCCTGATGAACGTTTACGGCGTTCTTCCGGGTAAAAAAATCCTGATGCTGGGAGCCGGAAACATCGGCCTGATCGTTTCCTACCAGTTGATTCAGGCCGGAGCGGAAGTGGCGGCAGTAGTCGAAGGCCTGCCGAAAATCGGCGGATACCACGTCCATGCCGCCAAAATCAGGAGGATGGGGATCCCGATTCTGACCTCGCATACAGTGGTAAGAGCGCTGGGCAATCCATCCCTCCACACAGTCGAGATCGCACCGATTGATAAGAACTGGAAAATCTGCGGGGAGACAAAAAAAATCAAGGCAGACACACTCTGTCTTGCGGTGGGGCTCACTCCTGGAACCGAACTCCTCTCCCAGGCCGGCTGCCGCATGTATTTCATCAAGGAATTGTGCGGGCACGTAGCCTGGCACAATGAACTGATGGAAACATCCAACCAGCAGATTCTGGTTGCAGGAGACGTTTCAGGCATAGAAGAGGCGTCCACAGCCATGCTGGAAGGTAAAATCGCGGGACTTGCAGCTGCCATGAAAATCACGGGGAAAGATCTCGAACCAGAGATCAGAAATACCCAGCAGGAGCTTTACGGACTGAGACAGGGTCCTTATGGCGAAAAGGCCTGCATCGGCAAAGACAAACTCTGCAAATTGAACGCCAATTAAGATAAGGGGGATCAGATGTTCAAGGAAGACGGGGTCCTGAAAGAATCCGAAATCATCCTGCCGCCTGAAGAGATTTTGAAAAAAGGGAAAACAGTTGTGATCGAATGCGTGGAACACATCCCCTGCAATCCCTGCGAAACTTCCTGCCCTAAAAGCGCCATCACTGTTGGTTCCAATATTTGTGATCTTCCCTCGATCAACTATGAAAAATGCAGCGGTTGCACGCTTTGTGTGGCCATCTGCCCCGGACTGGCTGTCTTTGTGGTGGATAAATACTCCACAGACGATGAGTCGGACCTGATCCTGCCATATGAACTGTCATCAGTCCCTGCAGAGGGAGAGATTGTCGTCACACTGGACAGGGCAGGCGAAATTGTAGGCAGAGGCAGAGTCATTAAAATCGCTGAATTCAAGATCATGCACAAACGCAAGATCATCACGCTCCGCATACCGAGGACGGACCTTAACCGGGTCAGGCATTTCAGGGCGACCGGCAAGGGGGAAAAATGAAGAAGAATCAGGTCATCATCTGCCGCTGCGAAGATATCACTGAGGATGAAATCAGGGCCTGCATACGTGAACACGGTTTCACCACAATCAATGAAATCAGAAAACTTCTCCGCGCCGGCATGGGCATGTGCCAGGGCCGCACCTGCCAGAGCCTGATCGCGAGGATCCTGGCAGAGGAAACCGGCCGCACTGTAGATCAGATCTCTCTCCCCACTGTCAGGCAGCCGGCCAAGCCCGTAGAATTCGAAATTTTCCTCAAGGAGGAAAAATGAAGCTTGATGTGGCGATCATCGGCGCAGGGATTACAGGTTCAGCTCTTGCATATTACCTGTCAAAACGAGGCATCAAGAACATCGCTGTCTTCGAAAAACAATATGTCTGTTCAGGCTCCACCGGCCGTTGCGGCGGAGGCATCAGACAGCAATGGGCCACACCTGGAAACTGCAGGCTCGCCTATAGATCGGTCAAGCATTTCGAGAAACTGGAACAGGAGCTGGGTTATCCAACAGAATATTATCAGGGCGGATATCTTCTGCTGGCGTTCACTGAGGAAGAAAAAAAGCAGTTTGAGAAGAATGTCCTGATGCAGCAGAAAGCTGGAGTGCCAGTAAGGCTCATTTCACAATCAGAAATTAAAAAAATGTTTCCCTATATTAAAACCGATGACGTGAAAATCGGTACCCACTGTCAGACTGACGGACACGCCAACCCCATGCTTGTAACGCAGGCATATGCCGAAGCAGCCAAGAAAAACGGAGTGAAATTCCACCTTTTCACTGAAATAAAGAAAATTGAACGCAGGGGCGAACAGATCACTTCAATCTCAACAGAAACAGGAGATAAATTTGAAGTCGGCGTATTTTTTAACGCCGCTGGGGGCTATTCAGCAGATGTAGCTGCCATGGCAGGACTGGAAATTCCGACCAGGCCTCAGCGCCATGAAATCCTCGTCACTGAACCCCTGAAAAAATTCCTGGATCCTTTAGTGATTTCCTTCCACCATCACATCTACTTCCGCCAGACTATGCATGGATCATTAGTGATGGGCTGGGGAGACGACAATGAACCATACAGCCACAACACCGAGAGTTCACTGGAATTTCTCAAGGTGATGAGCCGCCAGATCACCAAACTAGTTCCTGCCATGAAATCAGTGAAAATCATCAGACAATGGGCCGGGTTATACAATATGACTCCTGATGCCCAGCCGATCCTGGGCCGAATGCCCGGACTTTCAAATTATTACCAGGCTGTCGGCTATTCCGGGCATGGCTTCATGATCGCTCCTGCAGTCACGGAGCTGATGGCCGAGCTGATCGATACAGGCAAGACATCCATCGATATCAGCGAACTCACCATAGACCGCTTCAAGGGAAACCAGTCATTCACTCTCGAAAAATCAGTTGTTTGAGGAAAAAACATGCCTAATTCAGTTTACATTTACAGGAACTGGTGCAAAAAATGCGGGATCTGCGTTGAATTCTGCCCCAAGGGTGTGTTCCACCAGGAAACGACAGGAGAAGTCACCGTGAAAAACCCGGAAAATTGTATTAAATGCAAATTCTGTGAACTGCGCTGCCCTGACTTCGCTATTACAGTACCAGAAAGTGAGAAAGACGATGCCGGATAAAAAAAGCAAACGGAAGCTTTTATTGCAGGGAAATGAAGCCTGCGCCATGGGCGCAATCGATGCAGGCTGCCGCTTCTTCGGGGGATACCCGATCACACCATCCACAGAGATCGCCGAACTCCTCTCTGAAGAACTTCCCAAAGTGGGGGGAAAATTCATCCAGATGGAAGATGAACTGGGCAGCATCTGCGCCTGCATCGGCGCTTCCATTGCCGGATCCAAATCCCTGACCGCTACTTCAGGCCCCGGATTTTCACTGATGCAGGAAGGCATCGGATACGGCTGCCTTACCGAGACTCCGGTGGTGATCGTGAATGTGATGCGTGGCGGGCCTTCAACTGGACTGCCAACCTGCACTGCCCAGGGAGACATGCAGCAGTCCCGCTTCGGGACACACGGTGACCACGAAATCATCGTGCTTTCGGCTTCCAATGTCAAGGAATGCTATGACAATACTATCAAAGCCTTCAACTTTGCTGAAAAATACCGGACTCCAGTAATTCTGCTGCTGGACGAAGTCGTGGCTCACATGCGGCAGAATGTGGAACTGCCGGCCAGATCGGAGCTCGTGATCATCAACAGGAAAAAACCCGAGGTCCACCCTGACTGGTATGTCCCCTACGACCGCGATCTCCAGGTTCCGGTGCTGGCGGATTTCGGCGAAGGTTACCGTTACAACGTCACCGGCCTGATCCACGATGACCTTGGTTATCCCACAAATGACACCAGTGAAATCGAAGCCCTCACTTCCAGGATCATGAGGAAAATAGAGGACAGTACTGATGACATCTGCACCGCTGAACTGATCGACTGCGAAAACCCTGACGTGATAGTGATCGCTTTCGGCTCAGTCGTCCTCTCTGCCAGGGAAGCCATCCGCAAGGTGCACCTGAAAAACACCAGACAGAATCAGCGCATTACCAAGTTGAAGAAGCTCTGGCCATTCAAGAAAGACTGGCGGCCAGCCAGGATCGGCCTGGTCAAGCTTGAAACGATCTGGCCCTTCCCTGATAAAATCCTGGATCAGCTGATCGAGAGTTGTCGGAACACATGCAAAAAGATCATCGTCGCCGAAATGAGCTTTGGACAGGTTTTCCGTGAAATCGAAAGGATCAACAGGGGCCGTCTCCCGTTGGACGGTTATTTCCAGGTCAATGGCGAGCTGGCTTATCCTGAAGCGATTTTCAAGAAAATCACTGGAGTATTATCATGAACAAGGGCAGAACCCCGGACCATGTTGTATTTAAATATTTGAGGAAAAACAAGAAATTTCCGCATATTTTCTGCCAGGGCTGCGGGCACGGCATTGTGCTCGGAGCCCTGATCCGCGCCATCGATAAACTCAAATTGAACATCGATAATCTAGTGATGGTGTCAGGGATCGGCTGCAGCTCCCGCGCCCCGGTTTATGTGGATTTCAACACTCTCCACACCCTTCATGGCAGGGCCCTGCCATTTGCCACCGGAATCAAGCTGGCGAACCCGGACCTGAAGGTGATCGTAATCACCGGCGACGGCGATGCCTCCGCCATCGGAGGCAATCATTTCATCCACTCCTGCCGGCGCAATATCGAAATCACCTGTATCGTGCTCAACAACAATATTTACGGCATGACCGGCGGGCAATACAGCCCCACCACACCGGTTGGCGGAAGCTCCGCCACAGCGCCATTCGGGAATATTGAGAGACCATTCGACATCTGCGACCTGGCAGTGGGAGCCGGTGCCTCATTTGTCGCCAGAGGCACAGCCTATCATGTCACAGGATTGATCGGCCTGATCGAACAGGCACTGCAGAAACCAGGATTCAGCGTCGTGGAAGCAGTCAGCCAGTGCTACACAGCTTATGGACGCCGCAATAAATTCAAGTCTCCCTCAGACATGCTGCGCTGGCAGAAAGAGAATTCAATCGATGTCAGGGCCTGGGACAAGCTCCCGCCGGAAAAAAGAGCGGGGAAAATCAAAACTGGAATTCTGGCGGACCACGAATATACTGAATACACACGTGAATATCAGAAAATCATAGAAAGAGCCGCCGGAGGGGATCATGAAAAAGAGTAAAAGATATGAAATCAGGCTCTCGGGTTCAGGCGGACAGGGTCTGATCATGGCCGGCATCCTGCTTGCTGACGCAGTTTCAATTTATGGAAAATACAATGTGATCCAGTCCCAGTCTTACGGCCCTGAAGCCCGCGGCGGAGCATCCAAATCCGAGGTGATCATCTCCGACGAAGCGATTTACTATCCGAAAGCCCTGAAACTGGACCTGCTGCTCTGCCTGTCCCAGGACGCCTGCGACAAGTTCTACAGGGACCTCAAGGGAAATGGCATGCTGGTAGTGGATACGACTTATGTCAAATCTCCGCCCCTGCATGACCTGATCCACGCCTTTCCCCTTACTTCCACAGCCATCAGGGAGCTCGGCAAATCAATCTCTACCAATATTTTATCCCTCGGACTTCTCGCAGGGCTCGTTCCCCAGATCGATCTTGAAGGGCTGAAAACAGCTGTACGGAAAAGAATGCCGCCACATATTGTGGAAATGAATCTCAAGGCCCTGGACATCGGTTACGGCCTGGCCCCAAAGTGATGCTCTCCAGAGAACTTATCCTGAAAGACCTGTCAGGTCTGATCTCTGATTTGAATTTTTCCCTTCCAGCAGAGTATCTGGCTCTGCTGGAATCTGAATTTTCCGCAGCTGGTGAATCAACCGGATCTCTTGAACTTATAGAAAAAAATTGTCTTGCCTCCAGGTCCGGCAGGCTCCCGCTCTGCCAGGACTGCGGATTCGTCAGTGTGCTGGTGGAAAAAGGACACAGCCTGAAACTTGATTTTCAGTTGAGCGAATTGATTGATCAGGCAGTGTCCGAATGCTACTGCAAACTCAGCCTGCGGAAATCCATCGTGAAATCTCCCCTGCTCCGTGAAAACACAGGCACCAATACTCCAGCTTTGATCCACTTCGAAGAAATACCCGGTAAATCCCTGAAAATCAGTTTGATGTTGAAAGGCGGCGGTTCT
The DNA here is from genome assembly GCA_028687545.1 of Candidatus Wallbacteria bacterium. NCBI lineage: Bacteria > Candidatus Walliibacteriota > Candidatus Wallbacteria bacterium. Next base: position 1,681 of record JAQTZZ010000063.1, on the reverse strand, counting down.
GAAAATATCGCTTTTGCTGAAGCTGTAAATCCTGATACGAGTTCAGACGGATTAGCTGATTTCATCGAGAGAAGAATCGGACCTTCGCTGCCAAATGCCTGCCCTCCACTGATCATAGGTGTAGGCTTAGGCGGAAATCTGGAGCTGGCCTCTGCTCTCTCCAAGAAAGCCCTGTTCAGAAAACCGGGGGAAAGAAGCCCAAAAGCGCATCTTTCGGAATTCGAGGAAAAACTTAAACTCAGGCTTAATAGTTTGGGTTGCGGTCCCTTTGGCCTTAAAGGCAAACTTGCTGTTCTCTCAGTCCAGGCCGAAGAATCACCCTGCCACATCGCCTGCTTCCCTGTTGCAGTGAACGCAATCTGCCATTCTTACAGAGTAGGTGAACTGAGTTACCAAGATCCAAGATGCTGAAAGAATTCAGGACTTACACGCTGGCAGTGCTTGCCATGGCATTCTGGGGACTTTCCTTTGTCTGGACCAAGATCGTCTACAAATATTATCATCCCTTTGCAGTCGTCTTCATCAGGCTGGTGATATCCAGCGCACTGCTGCTCATGTACTCACGGAGTAAGCGAGACAGGATCGCCAGGCCCGACATCCTTCCTCTGCTGATCCTGTCCATGTTCGAGCCGCTGCTTTACTTTCTCTGTGAAAGCCTGGGACTAAAGTATGTTTCTTCCACAGTAGCTTCTCTGATCATAGCCATGATCCCGGTCTTGATTCCTGTAGGGGCGTTCCTGTTCCTCCGCGAGCGATTGAGCGGCAGCGGGATCATCGGGTTGATCATTTCACTGGCTGGTGTTGCATCTCTGATTCTGGGGCCGGACCTGACATTCCGCTACTCGCCGCTCGGCATATTGCTGATGCTGGGTGCCGTATTGTCCGCAGTCAGTTACAACCTGATCTGCGCCAGGCTGGTGAAGAAATATTCTCCGCTGACACTGGTCACATGGCAGAATACCGCTGGAGTGCTCTATTTTCTTCCCCTTTTTCTGATCTACGGACTGGACTCAGTGCGGCAGACGCCTGTTGCCGGGGAGCTGGTGCTCAACATCCTGAACCTGGCCGTCTTTTCCTCGACCCTGGCTTTTGTATTCAACAATCAGGTAATCCAAGACATCGGCGTGAGCAGGACCAATATCTTCACGAACCTGATTCCGGTCTTCACCGCCCTCAGCGCCTATCTGCTGCTCGGCGAGAGCTTCGACCTGGCTAAACTAGCCTCCATGGCCGTGATCATCAGCGGAGTAGCGATTTCGCAGCTGAAGCCAGCAGAGAAACCAGCTTGGTGATGCAATCATCGATGCTTTAGAAAAGAACAACATCAATCCTTAAGCAGAATTAACTTCCAAAATCATTTCCCAGCGCTCCCAAGCCCAGCGAGGGGTTGAGAGGGTAGCTCCAAATCCTGGGTAAAAAAGCACTGCCTTACTTCAACGTGTAATCATCTCTGTTCACAAACATATGGTACGGACTTACCTTGATAGAAGCATAATCCCCGCACGCCCCGCCAGGGGTTTCAAGGGGACAGAGTCCCCTTGATTGGAGGGATCCCCAAGAAAATATGGATGACCTCCTATAAACCTGGGACTGGTTACCCTATAAGTGTAAAGTAATAAACACTTACAAACAGGAGGCCATCAATGAAAAGGATACTACATGTAGGACTGGATGTCGATGA
>JAQTZZ010000062.1 GCA_028687545.1 Candidatus Wallbacteria bacterium | reverse complement strand
GAATCTGAAACCATCCTTTTCCAGACCTCCCAGTCCATTCTCCAGATGATGATCCAAAACCAGGATTTCAGCATTATCCGATAGAAAAAACTGAATCCCTTCCAGCCGCCTGGTATCTACCATGATCAGGCGCTCGAATTTTCTTGGATTTTTACTGTCCGGAGCATACCAGTTGTAATGCTTGAGATGCAGGTTCAGAAACTGCCTCACCTTGATGCTCGCAGTATTCGGCAGGTAGAGTTCAGAATCCGGGAAAAGTTTGGATGCAGCCACCATCGATGCCAGGGCATCGAAATCTGCGTGAGGATGGGAAGCGATCAGGGTCTTCAAAGCTGGAATTCGTCCCGGATCAATCCCATGACTACCTCATCATGGTAAGCTCCCCTCAGGAAGCACTGCTGCCGCAGAACCCCTTCCTGTTTAAAGCCGGTTTTTTCATAGCAGCGGATACCGCGTTTGTTGAAATCGTAGACCTTCAGGAATATTTTATGAAGATTGAGTCCTTCAAATCCCCACTGACAGAGGATTTTCATCGCATCAGTGCCGAAACCTTTTCCCCAGTAATGTCTGTCCCCGATCATGATCCCGAGTTCGGCGTTGCGGCTGATCGGGTTGACGCCATGTAAACCGCAGTTGCCGATGTGCACGTCATTGGACTTGATCACGATCGCGAATGTGTAGGTACCTTTTTCACCATGTCTGGAAGCTTTTTCCAGCCACTCTTTTTCATAAAGTCTGGAGTATGGTGGGTGGAAGAGCACAAACTGGGCAACTTCAGGGTCATAGATCCAGTAAAAACATTTTTCCAGATCCCTGTCCGGTTCAAGTGGCCTGAGATAAACTTCTTTTCCTTGCAGCATGCCACACCTCAAATAATCAATGTCTGATTTATCAGGGTTCAAATTCAACGGTTTCTATCTTAACTTACAAACTTACAAACATACAAACTTATCAGCTTCTTTGATCCAGTATCTGTCTCACCATCGTCATGATCTGATCGTTCTGGAACGGTTTCAGGATGAAATTGACTTCAGGGATCAGGTCGTCGTTCCCGATGATCGAATTGCTGAGAAATCCAGACATGTACAGAACTTTCAGATCAGGGCACCTGGCAGAAAATTTCCGGAATAATTCCGAACCGTTCATCTGTGGCATGATCATGTCTGTGACCAGAAGTTCTATTCCCTGGTTTTCAGTAAAGATCCGCATGGCTTCAGAAGGATTTACTGCTGCGAAAACTCTATATCCAGACTCTTCCAGCAGGCTTTTAGTGAACTTGAGCACATTTTCGTCGTCATCCACCAGCAGAATGTTCTCATTACCGCGTGAAGGGGTTTCAGTTTTGACATCAGTTGAGGGAAGCGGCTCCTTTTCTCCTGATGCCGGCAGATAAAGTCTGAATGTTGTGCCTGAGTCAGGCACACTGTCCACGTAAATATCACCGCCATGCAGTCTGATTATACCGTAAACAATTGCCAGCCCCAGGCCTGTCCCTTTACCAATGTCTTTGGTAGTGAAGAAAGGTTCGAAAATATGCTGGCGGATCGAACTGTCCATTCCACACCCTGTGTCAGACACAGACAGTTTGACGTAATCGCCTTCAGGCAGACCTGATTGTGACTCCGGATCAGTAGCGCGGATTCGTACGTTGGCAGTAGAGATGACGAGTTTCCCGCCTTCATTCATGGCGTCTCTGCCGTTGATCACCAGGTTCAGGAGCACCTGTTCCATTTGACCCTGGTCGATTCTTGCGCTGGAAAGATTTTCGCAGAGTTCAAATTCCAGTACGATTTTTTCAGTCAGTGAGCGCGTGAGGATTTCCTTGAAATTCAAAATAATCCCGTTCAGATTCATGGCTTTCAGATTTGCGATCCCTTTATGGCTGAAAGTAAGGAGCTGCCTTGTCAAATCCCTCGCTTTCTGGGTTGAATTGATGATTCCTTCAATCTTCTCATGAAATGGATGGGTGGGAAGAATTGACTTGCGAATTAACTGGGCATATCCGAGAACAGGTGTGAGCAGGTTGTTGAAATCATGAGCGATACCACCTGCCAGCTGACCAACAATCTCCATTTTCTGAGCCTGCTGGAACTGTTCCTCAAGCTTTCTCTGTGCAGTGAGATCGCGGCATACACCCCTGTATCCGGTCAGACGGCCGAGCCTGTCAATTATCGGAATTCCGTTGACAACCAGGTTGAGTGTTTTCCCGTTCCGGGCGGTGGCATTGAATTCCAGGTTGACTATCGCATCCATTTTTCGGGACAACCTTGCGTATTCCTTTGACATTTTTTGGCTTTCATGTTCAGACATGAAGTCTGAAGGAAATCTTCCGTACATTTCTGCAGGTTCGTATCCTAGAATTTCTCTGAACTTACCGGCTGCAAAACAGATCCTCAGCTTATCGTCAATTTCCCAGATCAATTCCGCGGAACTGTGGGCGATATCCCTGAATTTTTTTTCACTGTCAGAGAGACGTTCCTCAATCAGTTTGCGTTCAAAAAAAGTCGGGATGCTGTATTTCCCCGTTTTCTCAAGGTATTCCGGGGCATTGGCCAGATATTTCTGAAGATGTTCTTTGATTTTTTCAGGATGCGCCATCACAAACCGGCAGGCAGAGCTGCCTGTGGCACGGCAGGAAATCTCCACTGCAGTCAGAGGAATTCCGAAACTTTCTTCACACCAGCCGGAAGAATAGCCGCAGTTCATGATGCAGACAGGGTGATCCGATTTCACACCGCTTTCCAGCCATGATTCAGCTTCGAATGAATAAGGATGTTCGTAGATAAGAAAATATTCCTTATCAGGGCTCGGCCTGCTCTCAGGCAGAATGTTCACCAGAGCCCAACCGGTGTGTGCAAAATGGAATGGACCTACTGACAGCTTGCTGATCGGATCAGTCAGATGCATTTTTGCATGGAAATCCCTCGCATCCGCCATGCCGATCATGTGCGAGAAATCAAAGAGCAGATTATTGCCGATGGCAAGGGCTTCCTCTTCACCTTTGTCTGAATATAACAGCCGGATAATGTTTAAAAAATTGATGGATAATGCGGAAGCGCGGATCAGCACATACCGCTCGTCCGCGATCCTGATCGTGCCCTTGGTAGGACTCAGGTGGAGCTGCTGGAAATATTCAGCCACGATCTTTTGGGCATGATCAAACACTCCCTTGAACTGCTCCGGTACCAGCAAAGTGGGAGCTTCCGGTTCCTGCTTGGCGAGCATGAGCTCCAGCTCACGAACCCTGTTTAAAAGGTTGCGGTTTTCAGAGATCAGAGTATTGAGTTGGTCGGACATAATTTTTCAGATTTACATTTTTTACATATTATGAACTATATACATTAAGAGGTCAAGAGAGCTGAAATTCACTAAAAATCCCTGCCGTTCTCTCCAGAACCCCCTGTACTTTGCTGATGCAGATGCCGTAATTCGTGATGGCTACATGAGCTTCCTGTGCTGTCTTGATTCTGTTCTTCATTTCATGTTCCGTGATCATGCAGCCTCCGCAGTGAATGATCAGTTTGAATCCCGAGATGTCGGGAGGGAATTCCAATCCTGAAACTGTTTCGAACTTAAGACTGACACCGGAATACTCAGTGAGCCAGCGTGGTATTTTCACACGTCCTATGTCATCCTCCTGCACATGATGGCTGCATGCTTCAGCAATCATCACCCTGTCACCGTCCTTCAGTTCGTCAATTATCCGCGCTCCTCTGATCAGGGGTCCCAATTCGCCCTTGTAACGTGCAAAAAGGATCGAAAAAGTCGTCAGTCTGACATCCGCAGGCAGTTCTTTTACAACTTTCAGCACAGCCTGAGAATCGGTCACCACAAGTGAAGGTTTACTGTTGAGACCGGACAAACATTTATGCAGATCGCGTTCCTTGGTTACGATAACTATGGCATCATTATCAAGAATATCGCGGATTACCTGAACCTGAGGCAGAATCAACCTGCCACGCGGTGCAGAAAGATCGATGGGAACCACCAGTACGACAGTCTCACCTGCCTCGACCAGGTCTCTGAGTATGCTTTTTTCTCTGACCCTGCCTGCAGTTTCTATGATTTTCAGCTTCAATTCATCAATGCCGGTGTCGGATACTGATGATACTGATACGAATTTCTCCCCGATTTTTTCCGCTGTCTCCATGCTCGGAACACCCAGATCGCTTTTATTCATCACGATCAGGTAGGAAATGCCTTCCTGCTTCAACTTCCGGCGGAGTTCTTCTTCTTCCTCCCAGCGGTCAGCCTCAGCTACGATCAGCACCAGGTCCGCGTTTTTCAATGTTTTTTCCGTCCTCGCAACTCTCAAACTGCCGATCTCTCCCTGATCGTCGATTCCAGCAGTATCGATGAAAGTTACCGGACCTAAAGGCAGAAGTTCGTAGGATTTTCGCACAGGATCCGTGGTGGTGCCTGGAATTTCCGACACTATGGCAACGCTCTGCCCTGCCAAAGCATTGATCAGAGACGATTTCCCGACATTACGCCTGCCGGCGAGAACTATGGAAAGCCTTTCTCCTCTAGGAGAAGCCATCAGAAACCCTCTTCCAGTCTCCTGGCCAGCAAGTTAGGCAGGCCGGCTGCGATGATCTTCTGCTGAGTTACCCAGATGCAATATTCCTGCTTGTGGAAAGTCACCAGTTTTTCATCCTCGTCAAATGAGATGAAGGAGAGGCGGTTATCGCCGTTACGGGGCTGGCCGATGCTGCCGGGATTGATCATGTACTTTCGGCCAGGCTTTAAAAAGAAACGTTCTTCTTCGTTCATGTAATAAGTATAAAGTACGTTTTCCTGGTCGAATTCATAGATCACCGGGATATGTGTGTGCCCGAAAAACAGGATGTCCACTTCCGCAGGCATGGACCAGTAGTTTGAAATTGCCACTTCCTCGTTGAATATGTATTCGTTGGGATCCCGGAAACTGCCATGGCAGAAAGCGACTTTCTGATTCAAGGTTCCGTTGACTGGAAGCTCAGAAAGCCACTTCTTGGAATTCTCTCCCAGTTTCTGATTGGACCAGAGCACTGCAGCCTTGGCATTGCTGTTGAAGCGAGCAAGCAGCGATTCATCGGTCAGGGCCAGGTCATGGTTGCCGCTGATTTTCCCCAGCAGACGGCCTTCAAATTCCCAGGTTCTGACGATCCCGATCACTTCCTCAGGATTGGCGTTGTAACCAATGAAATCACCAAGGATCAGGACTCTCGGAATTTTAAGGCTGCCCATATAAAGCTCAAAGCTCTGCAGGGCTTCCAGATTGGCGTGCAAATCGGAACAAACCAGGTATTTCATCCTAAAATATCAATATGCTTTGGAAAAGTAGACCCGTCTACGGCTTTCAGCCCCGCACACGGCGCATTTTCCGGTTTCTTCAACTGCGGAAAGCGGGATGCAGCGAAGTGTGGCCTTTGTCGTTTCCTTGATCTTCTCTTCGCACTCCGCAGACTGGCACCAGTGAGCAGATGCAATGCCTCCCCGTTCCAGCACCTCGACAGTGCGGTCCCATCCGTCCACTTCGTGGATGTTTTCCGAAACGAATTTCCTGGCTTTTTCGAGCAGTTCTTTCTGAATCCTGCCGAGTAATTCCTTCAGGACCACCTGAATTCCTTCCAGTTTGACTGCCTCTTTTTTTCCTTCATCCCTCCGGCAGAGCATAGCCGAGCCTGATTCCAGATCTCTTGGACCCAGTTCCAGGCGGATAGGTACACCTTTCATTTCCCAGTCGTTGAATTTGTATCCTGGAGTGACATTGTCGCGAAGATCAGCTTCTGTTCTGATGCCATGAGAATTCAGGAGCCGGCAGAGTTCGGAAACTCTGGAGCTGACTAAAGCTTTCTGTTCATCACTTTTCCAGATCGGAACTATGATCACCTGGATCGGGGCGATTTCAGGCGGCAGAATCAGACCTTTGTCGTCGCCGTGTGTCATGATTACTGCACCGATCAGTCTGGTGGATACGCCCCAGCTCGTTTGCCAGGCCTGCTGGGTTTTCCCGGCCTGATCCAGAAAATTGATGCCGAAAGCCTTGGAAAAATTCTGGCCCAGATTGTGGGATGTCCCGCCCTGAAGGCATTTCATTTCTTTGGTAAGAATTTCAATCGTATAGGTCTTATCCGCACCTGCGAACTTTTCTCTGTCGCTCTTCCTGCCTGGGATCACCGGGATCGCCAGATATTTTTCAGCGAAATCGGAATAAACCTTGATCATCTGCAATGTACGGGCCTCAGCTTCCTCATATGTGGCGTGCGCTGTGTGCCCTTCCTGCCAGAGAAATTCGCTGGTGCGCAGGAAAAGTCTGGTACGCATCTCCCAGCGTACGACATTTGCCCACTGATTGATGAGCAGAGGCAGGTCCCGGTAAGAATTTACCCATTTGGCAAACATGTAATACATGATTGTCTCTGAAGTGGGTCTTACGATCAGTTTCTCGGTCAGCTCCTCTCCCCCTGCGTAAGTGACAACCGCACATTCAGGAGAAAAACCTTCCAGATGATCCTTTTCTTTTTTGATGAAGCTTTCCGGGATGAAGATCGGAAAATAGGCGTTTCTGCACCCTGTCTCCTTGATCAGCCCGTCCAGGATCTGCTGGATGCGCTCCCAGATTCCGTAGCCGTTTGGTCTGATCACCATGCAGCCTTTCACAGGCGCATAGTCAGCCAGCTCGGCTTTCTGAATCACATCAGTATACCAGCGGGAAAAATCTTCGGATTGCTTGGTGATTCCCTTAGTCAGATTCATGTTTGTTCTCCGAATTAATAATTGTGGATGAGGATTTCCGAAAGATTAAGGCCGAAATATTTCATGTCTGCAGTGGCATTCAACCTTTGCATTGCGTACTGGGCTGAATTAGAAAGTGACTTGTCATCGCAGTTTTGCAGGAATTTCAATTTTTGGACCGCTCCGTCGCGGATCCGTTCCCCGATCAGGGCGATGGCCAGCAGAGCATTGACAACAACCCGGTTGTGCGGGTAATCCTGAAACTTGCGCAGGTATTTCAGGTCCTCTTCCTCGCCGAATTCAGCCAGGAATTCAAAAGCATTGGACTTCACGCGGGCGTCGTCGGAAGTCTGCATGCACTTGCGGACCAGGGGCAGCGCGTCGCCGAGTTTCAGTCTTCTGAAAAGACTCAGGTAAGTAGCCAGTATGAAATCGTCGGTTTCCCGTTCGGCAGCCTTGAGCATCTTGAGCTTGAGAATGTAGTCAGTGCAGACATTGATCGCCTGCAGCAGCTGGATCGTCAGAAAACGGTCTTCTGCCTTGATTGCCTTCTCGTAAAGATAAGGGGTGATCGATTCGCCATGCTTCTGAAGCTTCTTGACGATGCCCTTGTTGCGCTCCGGGTCGCCCAGGTCAAAGGAATTGATCAGTTGGTCGATTTCAAAAAACACCTTGCAGCTCCTGGTTTTTTTTTACTGGTAATTTTACTGATTTTCAACTGCAGTGTCAAAGGAACTGAAAAATTTTATATCAAACTGATAAAACTATGCTTTCATTTGTAACAACATTTTTACTGATCTTGCCCACAAAAAATTGACACTCTGTTAATGCTAAATAGAAAATGGAGGGCAAGATGGAAAAAGAAAAACGCGAGAAACGATCCTACGATCCAGAATTCAGAATCCAGGCGGTCAAGTATCTAAAAAGCTGCGGTAAGTCTGTGAAGAAGGCTGCAGAAGAACTTGGAGTAAATCCTAGGACATTGACCAACTGGTGCGAAGTGATCAGGAAAAAGGGAGAGCGTGGCCTGATGGGCGAAGAAGGGCTGACTGAGATGGAAGTAAAGACAACCTTCGTAAAAAACATCGCAGATACGGAAGTCCCAGGATTCTGATCGAGCTTCTGAAAAAAGGAGTCGAATGCAGTAAGGGCCTTGTAGCTAGGCTAATGAGAGAAAACGGACTTCGAGCCAAAGCCAGGAAGAAATTCAAGGCTACAACAGACTCCTCTCACGATTATCCGATTTCTCCAAACCTGCTGGAACGCGCTTTCACAGTTGAAAAACCCGGAGAAGTCCTTGTTTCAGACATCACTTACCTCAGAACTGAAGAAGGCTGGATGTATCTCTGCATTGTTCTGGATCTGTTCAACAGGAGAATCATTGGATGGGCTCTGGAAGAGCGCATGACCGCCAGCATCGCGGTCAAAGTGCTCCGTTTGGCCTGCAGAAATCGCAATCTTGCTCCAGGTGTGATTTTCCATTCGGATCGAGGGATTCAGTATGCCAGTCAGGAATTCAGGGAAGTTCTGAAAAAATTGGGCTTTGTCCAGAGCATGAGTCGAAAGGGTGACTGCTGAGACAATGCACCGGCAGAGTCATTCTTCCACACCTTGAAAACCGAGGAAGTGAGCGGGAGAAGTTACCGGACAAAAGAGGAATGTAGGCTGAGGATGTTCGAATACATCGAAATCTTCTATAATAGGGAAAGACTGCATTCAAGCCTTGGCTACAAAACGCCTTGTGAATTCGAACAGGCATACAGAATGAAGTTGTTGGAAAATGCAGCGTAAACGGAGGTTGTCAACATTTTGTGGGGAAGATCAATCATACCCTTATTAAGTTTTTTCATTTTTTTATCTTGGCCTATCACACTTTTCTACCGTGATTACTCTTATGGAACAGTCCAAGACATGGAATGCTATTGGCAAGCTTTAACATTAAGAGAAAGTTTTTACTTGCATGATGATTCTTTTTACGTAATTCCACCTTGGAATGGAGATGGGATAATTGATACCAATAGGTTTGCTTTAGACATGCAATTAGGCCCCTATGATGGAATACACTGCCCTAAAGGTGGCAGATATTACATAGACCCGAAAAACTTGAAGAGCAATGAAATTTTTTGTACTGTCCACGGATTGATTAAGAAAGAGAATATGGATACTGAATCTGCAAAAAGGACTTATCAAGCAAGCTCTTATCTCTGGAAAGCTCATTGCACACTGATAATTTTGTGTTTTTCATATCTCCTGTTCATGTATAGTCAGAACCTGATCTTACCCACGAAAAGGTGATACTTTGTTAATACCGATTTAATTTATTCTTCAAATGAAAAAAATAAACATGATTTTTTCACTTGATTTATTACATAACCTGTCCTAAAATTACATCATAAGAAGGAGTGAAATGAAAAATCTTTTGTTGCTTACCCTGATACTCTCAGCTAGCTTGGTGTTCGCAAACGCCAAACTCAACAAGGCTGTCATCGATACCCTGGATCCATTGATTGCAAAAGGCTTTGCTCTGGACGAAGCTGTTTTAGCGTTGAAACCCGTGGATCCGTCAGTCGAACAGGAGAAGGACAACTTCCTGGGCGATTTCTTTTCATATCTGAAAATGATGGAAATTAAATATCCAAACGCGCTCAGCGTTACGAAAAAGAAAGAATTGCTCGCGCGCCTCCTCGACATCTCGGAAACATTCAGCCAGGCAGAAAAGCTCGGGTCCCAAGCCAATGTGCAACAGACCTATAATCTTATCCGCGACAAAGTCGGATATGTCACAGACACCATCCTGATGTCAAAAGACAAATAAACAAAAAAAGTCTGCGATTCCGGAATTTTGCACCGGCTTCTGTGCGGTAAATTGCGGCAGGAGAGCGGCATAAAACACCTTTTTTCTTGCAATTTCAACCGGAATCGGATAAAATTAGAAAAAATTGAAGATCGGGGGTATTGAAATTGGGTAATTTCGACTATCTTCGTCCGCAGACTCTCTCTGAGCTAAACGGGATACTAAACAAAAATCATAAAAACGCGTACTTATACGCAGGCGGCACAGACCTGCTGGTCAAAATCCGCCATCAGACAATCAGCCCTGACCTGATCATCGATCTGAAAGGAGTCAGGGAATTCCAGGGAATTAAAAAGGATAAAGTCAGCATCACGATCGGTTCTGCTGTCACCCTTTCGGAAGTCGCCGAATCCAAGCTGCTGCAGGAACATTATCCATCCCTTTGTGAAGCCTGTTTAAATGTCGGTTCCACCCAGATCAGAAACCGCGGAACGCTCGCAGGCAATCTATGCAATGCATCCCCTGCTGCCGATACTGTTCCCCCGCTCCTGATTTTTGATGCTAAAGTTAATCTTGTAACTCCCAAGGGAAAGCGGACAGTCTCAATCCACGAATTTACAACCGGAGTTGGGAAAACCATCCTGGCAAAAAATGAAGTCCTGGCCAGCATCAGCCTTCCCTATCCGGGTGAAAAACGAACGGTTTTTTTGAAAAACTCCAGGCGCAAGGCTCTTGACCTTTCTACAGTCTGCCTTGCTGCTGGAATCTTCACCAGATCCAAAAAGAAGGAAATCCGGGTTGCAGTCGGAGCCTGTGCTCCGATCACCCAGCGAGCCAGAAAAGCTGAGGATTATCTCAACCATAATGCCATTACCAGCGAAACGATTGATCAGGCTTCCCATCTTCTGCCTTTGAAACCTATTTCAGATCTCAGAGGTTCTGCAGTTCACAGAGACCGGATCGCGCGGGTCCTTTTCCGTAAAGCACTCGCAGGATTGTCGGAGGTGAAAAAATGAAGATTTCTTTCAAAATAAACGGGGATAACGAAACCAGAGATGTCAATCCTTCCAAGACTCTGCTGCGCTTCATCCGCGAGGACCTGAACCTCACTGGCACAAAAGAAGGCTGCGGTGAGGGCGAATGTGGAGCCTGCACCGTTATTCTCAATGGAAAAGCCGTGCATTCCTGCCTGACTCTTGCAGCGGAGATCGACGGGGCCGAAGTAACTACAGTGGAAGGCCTTGTGAAAAACGGCGAACTGGACATACTGCAAAATAAATTCATGGAGCACAACGCAATTCAGTGCGGTTTCTGCACTCCAGGAATGCTGATGGCAGCAAAAGCCCTGTTGATGGTCAATCAGAGCCCGAGTGAACTCGAGATCAGGCGGGCCATGGCAGGTAACATTTGCCGCTGCACCGGTTACAAACCGATCATTGATGCCGTGAAAGATGCAGCTCGGGGGGGCAGAAAATGAAAAAAGACCATAAAATAATAGGGAAAAAAGTTTCACGTGTGGATGCCCTGGACAAAGTCACAGGCAGCGCCAAATACGTGGATGACATACAGTTTCCAGGAATGCTCCACGCCAGAATTCTCCGCAGCCCGCATCCTCATGCAGATCTCATTTCTGTCGACCTTTCAGCGGCAAAAAAGCTTCCCGGAGTCAAAGCTGCCATCTGCGGCAGGGATTTTCCTTTCAATACAGGCATCTATCATGTGGATCAGTATATGTTCGCCATGGAACGAGTGCGCTATGTGGGCGAACCGGTGGCCGCTGTATCCGCTGTAAGCCCTGAGATAGCAGAAGAAGCGCTCAAACTGATTAAGGTTAAATACAAGCCCCTGAAAGCTAATTACGATCCTGGGACAGGAATGATAAAAGGTGCGACACTGATCCACCCGAACCTCCATAAATACAAGCACGTGAGTGCAATCAATCCCACTCCTCACACCAATATCGCGAACCATTTCAAGATCAGGAAAGGTGAACCAGAAAAAGCTTTTAAGAAGGCTTCCCATGTCTTTGAGAATTACTTCAATGTCCCGCAGATTCAGCATGTTCCACTGGAAACCCACGGCGCTGTTGCAGTCACGGAGCGCAGCGGCAAAACTACAGTCTGGTCATCCTGTCAGTCGCCGTTTACGGTTCGATACCTCCTTTCTCACTGCTTCAGCAAAAAACTGACTGACTTCAGGGTGATCGCCCCATACATCGGCGGAGGCTTCGGCTGCAAAGCAGGCATCAATATCGAGCCCATCACTGTAGCGCTTTCCATGAAAACTCCAGGAAAACCGGTCAAACTGATTCTCACCCGCGAAGAAGAGATGTGCTGTATTGTTGTGCGTCAGGCCTGCCAGATCCGCATCAAATCCGGAGTCACCAAGGAGGGTCGGATCATCGCCCAGGAAAACGAATACATCTGGGACTGCGGCGCTTACGCCGGATATGGTGTCAACATTGTACGCGCCGCCGGCTATTCAGTCTGCGGAGCATATGATATCGAAAATCTGAAGGGTGATTCCATCGGTGTGTATACGAACCGCCCTGTCGGCTCAGCCTTTCGAGGTTTCGGCATGTCGGAAATCCACTGGGGAATCGAACAGCACATGGATATGATGGCACAGCAACTCGGAATTGATCCGGTTGAATTCCGCCTGAAGAATATTCTGAAGAAAGGTTCTCATACAGCCACCGGCGAGCTGATCACAGAAAATACCGGCAACATGGAGCACTGCATCGCGGAAGTGATGAAGAACATCGATTACAATAAAAAAAGAGGACCATACAGAGCTGTAGGCCTGGCGTTAGCCCAGAAAGCTCCTGCCATGCCCAACAATGCGAGTTCAGCCTCGATTGTGAAATTCAACGAATCAGGGGAAGTGGAACTGCTCTTTTCCGGCATGGAGATCGGCCAGGGAGTAATGACCGCCATGGCGATGATCGCAGCCGAAACTCTGCAGATTCCACTTGACCACGTGCATGTAGTCGGTCTGCCTGATACAGATTATTCCCCTTACGAATGGCAGACAGTAGCGAGCCGCCTGACTTATTCGTGCGGCAATGCCGTTTGCCATGCCTGCGGAGATGCGATCAGCCAGATGAAAGGGATCGCCTCTCAGGTCTTCGGTCTGCCTGTCAAAGACATCGACTACAAGGACGGTGTTTTCATCTGCAAGAAAATCAGGGTGCCTATTGATCAGATTTGCATGGGCTATCAGTTCCCGGATGGTCACACCATAGGCGGGGCAATCGTCGGGCGGGGCCATTTCACCACTTCCGACTGCATCAATTGTGACCCTGAAACCGGATACTCACCGAAACCTGTGGCAAACTGGACATTCGGCTGTCAGGCCGTCGATCTGGAAGTGAATCCCGACACAGGGGAACTGACTCTGCACAAAGTTGCCTGCACATATGATGTAGGCTGCGCCATCAACCCTTCCGGCCTGATGGGACAAGTTTACGGAGGCATTGTTCAGGGTTCAGGTGCAGGCCTGATGGAGCAACTTGTACTTGATGAGACAACCGGACGGGTCAGGAACCAGTCACTGGTCGATTACAAGGTTCCTACTATCATGGACATTCCAGCTGAGTTTCAAGCCAGTTTCGTGGAGACTGCACAAAAAGACGGAGCTTATGGCGCCAGGGGAATCGGCGAACATACCATGATCCCTACTCCTGCAGCGATCGCCAATGCTCTCTATAAGGCGACCGGCTTAAGAATCCAGGAACTCCCGATCACTGCCGAGAAAGTCCTGGACGGTCTTCTGAAGCTGCAGAAAGCAAAGGAAGTGAAGGAAGAAAAGGAAGAAAAGAAGAAGATCGTAATCGAGAGCAGGAAAAAAAGCATCAATCCGGGCAGCCAAAAAAATGTGGAAAGAGTTAAAAACAACGATAGCATTGAAACCATCAGTAAAAGTAATCGGATTGAAGACATTAAAAAAATTGTGGAACGCAACAAAAACCTGAAAAAGCGGAATACTTTGGAACAGTCACATGGTGAACGGAAAAAAAGATAAATGACAACTGAAATCCCTAGATTGAAGGTGGAGAATCATCTCCACCTGATGTTGTTTTCAGACCGCAGATATGATTGCAGGGTGATTACCCGCAGCAGTCATGCCGTTTACATTAATCTCAACGGCCGCAGCCTTTTCACACTGCTCTCGGATTCGAGCGCAGAACCTAATCCGGTTACCGCAGTCACTGGAAATGAGATTCCCCAGTTTTTTATGCAGAATGACAATTTCCGGGTTTCAGGAGGCTTCTTCTCATACAAGCAGAAGCTATTTGAATTCCAACCGGAACTGGTGATACAAAAAAAAATATCCCGGATTAAAATTCATAATATTGTCCCGACAAATCTCAGCACTATCGAACACTGGCTTAAAACACATTCTGAATATGGAATGTCTTCTTTTTTTCAGTCTGAAGTAACTGAATTCAAGAAAATCATCCATCCCCAGCTTGATCAGCTTGCTTCTGCATTCAGAAGAAGGCACTGGAACGAGTTCTTCAAAACTTTAGTTTCCCTGTCCGGATGCGGACCAGGATTGACTCCTGCCACAGACGATTTCATCTGCGGCGTTCTCTTCACAATCCATGCGCTGGAATGCACCAGCCTGCCAGCACTCAGAATCATCCGGGAAACCTGGAAGAGAACCAACAGAATCTCTTGGTACTATATTGTTTCTTCTCTTTTCGGCTACTGCTCCCCCTGGCAGCTGCGCATTCTGAACGAACTCTCATCTGTGCTTAATCAGTCCACACTGGATTCAATCGAATTCGGGCACACTTCAGGCTCTGACTTTCTGTTCGGAGTCTGGTTCATGCTCGATCTGACTCGATAACAGATCAGCAGAAGATCATTTATCATTTGTCTTTTTCCTAGTATAATGTTTAAAAATATTTCGGGATATTTATGAAAGCATTCATCCAGATCCGCAGGAATTCCTATTTCGACTCTGTCACCCTGATGCTGCTCTCGCGCAGACTCAGCGAAATTCCAGGCGTCTCCTCTGCCTCAGTTCAGATGGGAACTGATCACAATCTCGAGATCCTGAAAAAAAGCGGTTTTGAGAGCCAGGAACTTACCACAGCCGGTCCGAACGACCTGGTGATCGCCTGCAAATCGGACAACTCCATTTCAGCAGATGAGATACAGGCTGTGATTTCAGAACAATTCAATGTCAAACGCAGCCATGATTCTGAAGACCTGCAGCCTCGCTCAATTAAAACCGCGCTGCAGGAAATGCCGCTTGCCAATCTGGCGCTGATCTCGCTTCCAGGGGAATATGCCGCAGGAGAAGCCAGAAAATGCCTGGAGCTTGGTCTGCATACCATGATCTTTTCCGATAATGTTTCCGCTTCAGACGAAAAATCGCTCAAGGATTTTGCCAGAGAACGGAATCTTCTGGTAATGGGACCTGACTGCGGCACAGCCATCATCAATGGAAAACCACTGGCTTTTGCCAACAAGGTCCGCCGGGGTACGATCGGCCTTGTCGGAGCATCCGGCACAGGCATCCAGGAAGTCTCGGTCTGCATCCACAAGCTGGGATGCGGTGTTTCTCAGGCGATCGGTACCGGCGGCCGCGACCTCTCGCAGGAAATCGGCGGCATCACCATGTTGATGGGTCTGGACGCTCTGGATCGCGACCCTGAAACAAAGCTGATAATCTTGATTTCCAAGCCCCCCCACCCTTCTGTAGCAAAGAAAATCCTTTCAGCAGTAAAAAAATGCAGCAAGCCTGTTGTAGTGAACTTTCTGGGAGCTGACCCGGGACCGATAATAAAATCCGGTGGAATTCCAGCTGCTACGCTTGAACTGGCCGCAGTTTCCGCCTGTAAAAAAATCAAACCCGAGATCCAGGATCTGCATGGTCCAGCCCTTCTTTCATCAGCCATTAAAACTGAACTCCTGAAATTCAGGCCTGAACAGAAGTATTTAAGGGGTTTATACACTGGCGGCACTCTCTGCAAGGAGGCGATCATACTTCTGAGCGATCTTACGATCTGGTCCAATATACCGAAAACCGAGGAATTCAGGCTTCCTGACAGCTCAACCAGCCGTGAAAACACAATCCTCGATCTTGGAGAAGACGAATTCACCCGTGGGAAGCCTCATCCGATGATCGATCCTGCAGCAAGAACCGAACGGCTGTTAAGGGACTCCAAGGATGCCACGGTAAGAGTTTTCCTCTTTGACGTGATGCTGGGTTACGGTTCCCATCCTGACCCTGCAGGAGAACTGGTAAAAGGGATAACAGCTGCGCGGTCGGTATCTGAAAAACGGAGTCAGCATGTCTCTTTTGTGGCCTCTGTCTGCGGTGTTGAAGAAGACCCCCAGGTTTATTCTTCCCAGTTGCAGAAATTAAAAGATGCAGGTGTGATTCTGGCGCAAACCAATGCCAGAGCAGTCAACCTGGCCAGGGAGCTGATTCAATGATAAACGACCTTTTCTCGAGCGAGCTGCAAGTGATCAACATCGGATTGTCTGTCTTCTCCGACAATTTAAGAACAGAAAAAGTGAAAACAGTTCAACTGGACTGGAAACCATCTATTTTCAATAATGCCGAGATGGCCGGCCTCCTGAAACGCTATCAGAATCTGCTGTTGAAAAATCCTTGAGATCTGAATTCTAGTTTCCGCCGGATTTCCTGGCCGACTCAAGATCAGCCTTTTCCTGTCCGGTTTTTCCCATTTTCCCGTAAATCTGTGCCCTTGTCTTGAAAAACGCCGGATTCCCTGGATCTCCCGCCAGTGCCTGATTCGCGTCATTCAGGGCTTTTTCCAGTTGACCGAGTTCGCGGTATGCATCTGCCCTGACTTGAAAAACCGGCATGAAAATCTCATTTTTATCAATAAACTGCGTGGCAAGATCCACAGCCTCTTCAAATTCCTTGTTGAATAAAGATGCTGTAGACATGTAATAAAGATGCAGAAGGTTATCCGGTTCCAGTCTGCGGGCAGTGCTGAAATCCTGGAAAGCCTCTTCCCCTTTTCCTTCTTTCAATTCTGCAATGCCTCTCCATTGAAATGCATCAGAGTATTCCGGTGACAGTGAAATGGCTTTATCGAAATCAGCAATTGCTTCCACTGTATTCCTGTTTTGCAGTCTGGCCCATCCCCGCACACCGTAAGCTTCAGACAGGCCCGCGTCTTTCACAAGCGCTGAGTCAAGCTGCCTGATTCCTGAGTCTAAATCTCCTGTGTCGATCAGCCTGGTACCTTCTTCCAGCAGATCACAGATCTGGTCGTCGATGGACAGCAGCGGCTGATAGTCAAGTCCGTGTTTAGTGATCCCTTCCTCCATTTTTGCGATCAGGCGGTCAGCCCTGGTTCTGCTTTTGAAGTTGACTTCGACAGTCCGGCCAGTCAGCAGTTCGGCAATCATCTGAAAGACTGCATCGCAAATCCTGTAATCGTAATCCAGAGCAATCACTCCGGCCGAACTTTTCTGAGCCAGGAATTTAATCAGTTCAGGTACAATCTGTTTATAACCTGTTAACCTGATCGGAGCCAGAGCTTTCATGATTCTGGCATTCCGGCTGGGCAGCACAGTTTTGCCGGCAAGATATTTTGAAGCCTCAGCGATGGACTTTTCAGCGCAGTCTCTTGGATAAAGTTTTGCGAAAATCTCAGGATCAGCATAATCCCGGGCCAGATCCAGCGGGATTGTGATCCCCATTTCTGCCCCGAATTCGATCAGCCAGTGAAGATTCATGGCAAATGACTGCAGCACAGGGCAGTATCCGATCTGCATGAATCGCAAGTCTTTCTTCAATGATCCCAATTGCCGGTCGTATTCAGGCTGTTTCAAAAATGAGAAAGCCCTCAAAGTCCACTCAGGCGCTTCCCTGTCCTTGATCCGCAACAGATTTATAAGCGCGACTGAGCTGGCGATCGGATCTTTCCCGGCAGCCTGAATGCGAAGCACTTGAATCGCCTTCGGGTTTTCAATCTTCCACAGGACGAGCAGGGCAGTGATTTTTTCCGCTTCGTCACTGCTTTGGACAATTTTTTCCAGGAAATTCACAGAGGCTTCGTCTGTCTGGCCGCAGAATTCCTTGAGGCTGGGAATTTTGTCATCGAAAGAGGCATTTTCATAAGCTTTGATCAGGTGCTCTGTGCTTCTCTGCAGCACGGGGGAATCTTCGGCTGAAGCCAGAACAGCAAACAAAATCGAAGTCAGCAGCATCCAGCGCATATTTGCTCCTGCGGATATTTTGTAACATGATAAAAGAAATCCGTCTCAATTAAAAGAAGTCTACCTGTCCAAGACTATTTATCTGAGGTTCCGGTTCTGATAAAATAATCAGAACCTTTTTCGACCAAAACTGAGAGGGATCATGAACATCAAGAGCGCCAACCGCAAAGCTTTAGAGATCATTCAAAAGGCCCAGCCTACACTGATCGGGCTTGGCAAGGCCATCGACGTTATTCCTGGCATGCATAGCGACCTTTTCCTGCACGCCGGACCTCCCATTACCTGGGAACGCATGTCTGGTCCCTTACGCGGGGCTGTCATCGGCGGACTGATTTATGAGGGGAAGGCCGCCAATCCTTCTGAAGCAGCCGGCAAAGCCTCTCAGGGTGCGGTCCAGTTCGAGCCCTGCCATCACCACAATGCTGTCGGCCCGATGGCAGGACTGATCACTCCCAGCATGCCTGTTTTCATGGTGCAGAATAAGACGCACGGCAATACCGCCTTCTGTACGCTCAACGAAGGTCTGGGCAAAGTGTTGCGCTATGGTGCATACAGTCCTGAAGTGCTTGAAAAACTGAGCTGGATGGAAAGCGTCCTTTACCCCGTACTCGCTGACACATTATCAGCGTATGGAGGAGAACTGAATCTAAAGAATCTGATCGCCCAGGCTCTCATGATGGGGGACGAAGGCCATAACCGCAATAAAGCCGGGACTTCACTCTTTATCCGCGAGCTGGCTCCCTTCATGGTCAGAACCAAACATAGCCGCGAAATGGTCGCCGAAGTGCTTTCCTTCATCCACAAGAACGACCATTTCTTTCTCAACCTGACCATGCCCTCTGCCAAATGCACTGTGCAGGCTGCCGAAGGGATAGAAGGTTGCGGCATCATCACCACTATGGCCAGAAACGGCACCGATTTCGGCATCCGTGTCTCGCATATGCCCAAACGCTGGTTTACAGGCCCGGCCCAGGAAGTGCACGGCCTCTATTTCCCCGGATACAGCGCTAAAGACGCCAACCCTGATATCGGAGACTCGGTGATCACGGAGACTTCCGGCATCGGAGGATTCGCCATGGCTTCGGCTCCTGCGATCGTTCAGTTCGTGGGAGGCACACCCAGGGACGCCCAGCGCATCACGCTCGACATGTATGAGATCACTGATGCGGAAAATGAAACATACAAGATCCCTGTACTGAATTTCCGGGGCACACCAACAGGCGTCAATCTGGCCAAGGTGATCGAAACAGGAATCCTGCCTTCCATCAACACCGGAATTGCCCATAAGGAACCTGGAATCGGACAAGTCGGTGCCGGACTCGTAAATCCACCTAAAGAATGCTTCGAGAAAGCTTTCAGGGCTTTTGTGGAAGAACTGGAATCCAGCGGGGGCTGCCATGAAGCCACTTGAAAATATCCTAGTCCTTGATCTCACACGGGTACTGGCAGGGCCTTACTGCACCATGCTGCTCTCAGATCTCGGCGCCAGGGTGATTAAAGTGGAACAGCCAGGCTGCGGAGACGACTCCCGCCATTTCGGGCCATTCAAGAATGACAGAAGCGGGTATTTTCTCTCTATAAATAGAGGCAAGGAATCCATCGCAGTCAACCTGAAAAAACCCGAAGGCCAGGAAATCATCCGCAGATTCGCTAAAATCGCCGATGTGCTGGTTGAGAACTTCAGGCCGGGCGCCATGGAGAAACTTGGTCTGGGATACGTTGATTTGAAAAAACTTAATCCCGGATTAATCTATGCCGCCAGTTCCGGTTTCGGCCATACGGGACCTTGGGCAAAGAAACCTGCCTATGACATGATCGTGCAGGCCATGGGCGGAATCATGAGCATCACAGGCTGGCCTGATGGTCCTCCTACACGCGTGGGTGCCTCGATCGGTGACATCACCGCCGCTCTTTTCACAGCCATCGGCATCAACGCCGCCCTCTACCAGAGAGCTCTGACAGGAGAAGGCCAGAAGATCGACGTAGCCATGCTGGACTGTCAGCTCGCCATTCTGGAAAATGCCCTGGTGCGCTACAGCATGACGGGAACTTCCCCTGGACCCCTGGGTGCCCGACATCCAACCATCACTCCGTTCCAGGCTTTCAAGACCATGGACTCCTGGGTGATAGTCGCCATAGGCAACGACAAGCTCTGGGAGCATTTCTGCCAAAGCCTGAATCTGAACGATCTCTTATCTGATCCGCGCTTTTCAACCAACAAGGACCGCTGTGACAGGTATGAAGAGCTTGCCCCGCTTCTGGACCGTGTTTTCATCCGGAAAACTACTGCTGAATGGGAAGAAATGCTCAACAGGATCGAAATTCCCTGCACCAGGATCAATCAGATCGAGCAGGTGATGCAGAATCCTCAGCTCAAAGCCAGAAACATGTTCATGAATGTGGAAGATCCTGTGATGGGGGAACTGACCATCTCAGGCAATCCGATCAAAATGAGCAGCTTCAAGGATGAACTGGAAACACTGCCTGCTCCTGAACTGGGTGAGCACAATGAGTCAGTCTTGACTGATCTGCTTGGATATACAAAAGACGAGATTGATAATTTAAGAGAAACCGGTGTGATCTAATGCACTGTCCGCTTCTTCTTAGCCGTCTCTTCAATGGTTTCCTGTCCCAGCAGATTCTGTGGTGCTTCCTGGCCGGAAAACGCCACTACTGGCAAGCCGGGTAACGGGATTCCGGCAAGGGCCAGAGAACCGTTCATCAGGGCCCTGGCATAAGGATATAGTATCCCTGGAGCTTCCACTGCCATGGTTCTTCCAGCCGAACCCTCCACCGAAGCAGGAAGCTGGAATCCACCCCTGATCTGCAGATATCCGATGAATGCACCATCTGAGGTCCGCACATTAAGTTCCATCAGGACTTCATTTATCTTCTTTTCCTTGTCTATCTCAGTGTTTTTCACCTTCATTTCCATCGTCAGTTCATGCTTCTGAACTGTGAAAAGCCGGTCGTCAGTACGAAACTCAAGCCTGTCCACCTTATATCCCAGGAATTTCAAGGCATCCCCGTTCTGATTCATTGATCCTCCAAATGCTTCAAGTTATTCCAATATAAACCCGGAAAGTCTTTCCAGTCAAACTTGTCCCCTGAAACACATTCTGATACAATTTCCACAATTTCCTGGTCGCTGTGGAACCGCGGATCTGATTTAAAATAGTTTCAAGGAGTATCTATGAAGCTCTACGATCTCACACAGAACACCGGAGTCAACACTCCTCCCTGGCCTACCTACGAACCGCTGCAGGTTAAGTTTTTCAAACGCCTGACCTCGAATGGAGCCAACGGTCAGGTGATCACTACTTCAAACCATGTAGGCACCCATCTGGACGGCTCGCTGCATTTTGTGACTCATGGCCGCGACATCGCCTCAGTGCCGCTCGACGACCTGTTCGGCCCGGGTGTGGTCGTAGACCTGTCCGACATGGCCGAAGACTATGGATTCTATTCCAGCAGGGACATTGAGAAACGGGTGGAAGTCAAGCCGCATGACATTCTGATCATCAATACCGGCTATCATAAATATGGCTGGGACCAGCCTGAAGCAGATGAAGTGCGTTATATGTGCAAACATCCCGGCCCGAGCATTGAATTCGCCCACTGGTGCATGAAAAAAAAGATCAAGTGGATCGGAGTGGACTGCGGCTCAGCCGACCATCCTATGAACACAAAAATACGTGAGTGGCGGCCGGACCTTGCTGAAGAATGTGCAAAAAAACACGGAAAATCCCAGGACAAGCTATTTCCAAAGGATCATTACCAGCTGATGCATATAGTGCTCTTCCCCCACGACATCATTCATGCCGAAAACCTGGGCGGAGAGATCGGCAAAGTACTGAACCGCCGTCTGAACATCGGCATCTTCCCCTGGAAATTTCTGGGTGGCGAATCCGCCTTCGCCCGTGTCGTCGCTTTCGATGATGGAAGTAAAATATAACTGTGCCACATGGAAAATTTTACTCTTTTCGGATGTTCAATAAATTATAAAATATTTTTCAACATCCGTATGAATCCAACGAGGATTATTTAATGCGTAAATGCCGAGTCTGCTGCATCCAGATCTCCGCCAAGCCCCTCGCCATCAAGGATAATCTTGACAAGATGCTTTCCTGGGCCAGCCGGGCTGTAATCGAATCCAAACCTGACCTGATAGTTTTTCCAGAGTCAATCACTACCACATTTTCGCCTGGTGTTTCCCTGAATGAATTCCTGAAAGTAGTGGAGCAGATCCCTGGTCCCACTACCGGCAGGGTCGCGGATTTCTGCAGGACAAATCAGGTGGATGTCGTCTTGCCGATGTATGAGCGGCAGGGCAATCTTATCTACAACGATGCACTGTATATCGATCGTTCAGGCAAAATCATCGGTAAATACAGAAAAACCCACCTCTTCCCCACCGAGCGTCTGGAACACAAGGGCTGGTCAACACCCGGTAATGAGCTGGTGACTGTGGACATCCATTACGGAAAAGTGGGCCTGATTATCTGTTATGACGGCGACTTCCCTGAAATCTCACGGATCCTGGCCCTGCGTGGGGCCGAAATCATTGTG
>JAQTZZ010000061.1 GCA_028687545.1 Candidatus Wallbacteria bacterium | reverse complement strand
GGACTCTCCAACCTACCAACTTACCAACATACCAACCTCTTGGGTTGTTTTAAAAGCTCTGGTATGAAGTTTGCTATATTTTATCCAACCGGAGGTTAAGATGGTGCTTTGCCTGACAGAAAATTTTGAAAAGATCAATCAGATAATTGAGATTCCAGCTTCCTTCAGTTTTCAGAAAGAATTTCTGGGCAAGCCTTTTAAAATGCCTCTCGTAAAGATTGAAAATGAACATGAGGCTGAAGCAGAATAACCGGGAATTTTCATAAGTCCTGGAACTTATTTCATTTCTCGATCATCCGCAGATAGACTATATCCATGATTGAATCATATATTTTAGATGCATAGCTATCCGTGGAGATGTCTGTTACAAAATCCGAACGTACATTTTCATCCGGAAAAATCCTGTAAACCGGGAGAGTCCCGGTAGTCCATCCAAAGCGGTAACGCTTGCGGTAAAATTTCAGACTGACATTGATTTTCCCGAATGGGGGGAGGACATTGTATTCCAGTCTGATCATCGTGTCTCCATAATGAGCTTTGCCTGCTTCATTGATCTGATAAAATATATGCAGATAAGGATAAGCATTGTTCCTGCTTTCATCCTCAGTCAGCTGGAATCCTTCATCCTGAGTAAGCTTCGCCGTTTTACCGACAAGCTTTCCCGACAGTTTTTCCAGCACGTCTTCGGACTGCCTGTCTTTTACCAGATCGATCAACTCGACAAAATATCCGAATTCATTTTCAGGCCTGGGATAAACTTCATAAGTCTGCATCAGCAGATTTTCACTGGTCCAGACCAGCGGAATCGGGCTGACAGGAAGATTTTCGTTCTTTTCCCCTGCAATCATCTCTCTTTCCCCGGGAAGAGGATGCAGGATTGTAGCCTGAGATGTTGCATCAGGTTCACTGGAATCACGTGAATTGAACCCGGCAAACATGAATCCTGCGCAGCAGAGGAAAAGTAGAAAGTAAAATTTCCAGGCAGTCATTACACTCTCCTTTTTACAATATCGGAAGAATTTATCGGGACCCTTTTCTAATTTTTGACATCCTGCCGGATCCGGGTTAGGATGGGTTAATCCGAATCATGACAAGGAGAAGGAATGGAGTTGAATCAGATCGCTAAATTTATTTTCAAAGTGTTTGCGATGGCATTTTTCGCCATGATCTGTTTTTTCGTGATGGTTTTCATGTTTTCTCTTCTGTTCATCGGGGCAGGGATAGGTATCAGCTCAGGAATCAGCTCACTGAATATTCATGAAGCTGCTCCCGAAAAAACAGCCTACGAATACCTTGCCGGCAGCAGCGACAGCAAAAACCTGCTCCTGCAGATCGACGTGGAAGGCCTGATCCTGGGAAGACTCCCTGCTGGTCTGGACCTGCAATTCGAGTTTATGGGCGTGTCAGCAGGATACGATATCAAGGAAACATTGCAGGATGCAGCTCTGGACGATAATATCAAGGGAGTGATCCTCCGCCTGCAAACCCCTGGCGGCACAATTTTCGGTTCAATGGCGATCTTCGACGGGGTAAAGGAATTCCAGGAAAAAACCAAAAAACCCGTGCTGGCTTATGTGGAAGGCATGTCCGCTTCAGGAGGTTTGATGGCCATGGCCGGTTCGGATGCCATTTATGCGGATTATGGAAGCCTGGTAGGCAGCATCGGCATCCTCGGCCCTGAGATCATTTATTACAACAAACCCATGGCTACTGATGGAGGAATCATCGGCGGGGGAATCGTCACCCAGGGCGGGATCGAATCCAACCAGATCCATGCAGGCCGGGGCAAGGATTTTGGCAACCCCTTCCGCAAGGCAACCGAAGAGGAATTGAGCGTCATGCAGCAGGGCCTGGATGCCGAGTATGACAATTTCGTAGCCCATGTTGCCAGGAATCGAAAAATAGCTGAATCCGTGATCAGGGAAACAATGGGCGCTCATATTTTCGACAACAAAACAGCCAAGGAACTCGGTCTGATCGATGGCACCCTGGATTACCACTCATGCCTGGATAAACTGGCTTCCCTTTCCAAGGTCGGCTCAGACTATAAAGTGGTAATCCCCAGGGAACCCCCCTCTAAATATCTGGAGCACCTCTTCAATATCTGCTTTCCTGGAAGAATGCAAAGCAGCAAGGAAAGTTTCAGGAAGTACCTTGCTGCCACGATTTTTAAGTCCCCGCTGGCTTTTCACGGAGACTTGGAAGAAATTTCCAGGGATTATTGATCTAAGGGTGTTTATTTTAGGAAACATCAATAAATCCTGAAATCAGGGGAACTTCCTGAAATGTGTTTAATTCAAGTTACAGTTTTCAGATATTTAGACTTATGGTGCACTGGCACCGATACAGCAAACTCCTTGGTATTATTGACTTACAGCAATTAAATACCTTTTGGCACGCAAAATGTTACTATAAATTATAGAAAAATAAAACGGAGGTGCAACATGACAAGATTTTTCAGAGAGGAATCTGGACAGGGAATGGTCGAATACGGCCTGATCCTCGGCCTGATCGCCATCGTAGCTATCGCGGCTCTGACTGCTACCGGCTCTTCAATCGGTGACATTTTTGACACAATCAAGACCAAACTGAGCACAGCCAACACCGCAGTAAGCTAATCAGAAATCCCGTAAATAAAAAAGCTCCCTCAGCGGGAGCTTTTTTTTTCTCTCTTTATCCCTGCGCTTTAAGCTGGTTGTAAAGCGTTTCCATTTTAGCGGGAACAGCTGATGAACAGTCAAGATATTTCGAGAAACTGTCCTTGATCTTTTTGACCTGGGTCTGATCTGTATTACTGGTAGATAAAGCGATCCGATTGGTCTCTGACAGGGTGAATTTGGCTTTTATCAGTCCGCGCAGGGTCTGGACCGAAAGAGTGTCGATCTCGTTTTTCTTGGAGGCAAAAAACGACTCATTGGCCGCGTAAATGCTTCCATCGAGCACCACGGTCAGAGTGTGGTCGAGCAGGATGCGTAATTTTCTGAGGTTATCCGCTCCGAAGTTGTCTGTTCCGAGTATTTCCTGCATCTTCTTGTTGATTTCTGTGAGATAGATTCTGTTAAATTGCAGAGGGTAGAGCACCAGTCTGTCAAAGGCGATTGGATTGCTGTACTGCATAAATGGGGCCGCTTCCTTCCGGATTGCGGCAGCTAAAACATCGATTTTGTCGACCGCACCGCTCACCAGAGTGCAGCATTCGGAGTAAGATGATGCAGCAGCAGAGATCGACTGAGCCTCGATCGTGCTGGAAACAAATGCTCCCACAAGCTGGTTGAGCTTGGCAGTGGCGTCATTCAGAAGTTTTTCCGCTGCACCTGCAGCAGTGGTGACTTCGGCAAGAGGGACCTGTTTCTTGATCTGGGTCATGCGGGTTTTCAGATTCTGGTAAGCAATGAGCTGCTTGCCGACAGCGGCCATCAGATTGTTGATCTGCTGCTGATTGAAGTTCCCGGCTGCCAGGACGCCGGATACTTCACTGGTCTCAGAAAGCAGGCTGCAGGCTGCGATACGCAGGTCGATGCAGGAATATTTGGCGGAATAGGCTGTATCCTCGTCCAGGGCTGCCGCAAAAGAGCGGCTCCATAATAATATGAATGTCAGGATGGCGACAGTTAATTTGAGACTATTCAGATTGTACATCTGATCCCCCCTCATAAGCTTATAGATAAATTATAACCGGAATTCGGGGTTAGTAAAGGTTTTTCACTTTTCAGCGGTAAAATTCAATTTCAGACAATCCGAACTATCAGGACAGCGTCCATAAAGTCTGGATCCGGTTCACTGCATCAGAGCCATGGGTGGAGGGAAAAGTTTAGCTACCAGGAACGGCAGTATGAAACTGATGAAAAAAATTCCACCAAACAGGCAGAAGGAAAAGAGGTAAAACACAGCATTCGATTCCGGTTTCTGCAATGATTCTTCAGCCTTCTTCAGATTATCATCTTTTTCAGTTTTGGCCATTGGGTACTCCTGAGTGTTTGTCAATTAATATCACAACCTGAGCTTGATGTCAATGCAACGTCGATTTGAGATAGACCTTTGCATTTTTTGATATGCATCAATTCTGAGAGCTTGAAATTGGCTGGTAATATCTGTAACATGCATCCAATCATCGTAATCAGCCGTGAGGAAAAGTCGCAGGAAGCGGAATGAAAGTGCCTTTTTCGGATTTTCTCTCGAGTGTTAAACCTGTGCTGCTGGAACTTGTCGCTGAATTGTCCCGGGATTTTCCCTATGTTTCCATCCTGGGCACCGATTGTTCAATCAAAACATATGATGTCAGAAAAACCAGAACCAGCATCCAGGATTCATCCCTGACTGAACGTGGTTTTGTGATCAGGGCCTGTGATAACGGCCGCTATTCAGAACTTTCTTTCAACTCCCTCCCTGATGGAGATATCTGCATGTTCGCTGAAAGGATTAGGACTTCACTCAGATTTTCCATTCCACTCAAGGGTACCGGAATCAGCGAAAACATCTATCAGCCATTCACTGAAGACCCGATCCGCCGATTTTTTGCAGCTGAAGTCGGGATTCTTCCCGAATCAATGCCTGAGAGTGAAATCATTGCCCGGCTGACCGAAATCAAGGACCTGGGACTTTCCAGATCTGATCTGTTGATTGATTTTGCTGCCAATTTAAATTACGGCAGGATTTCGAAAATTTTCCTGTCCAATCAGAAGGAACTGGAACAAGCTTATGTCTGGAGCTGCGGATTTCTCCACACGATTGCCAGGAAAAGCGATAACACCAAGTGGTTTTTCAAATCTTATTCAGGACTAAAGGGTCTGGAAATTCTCTCTGAAATGAAATCCGGCATCCAGGATGCAGTTGATGGAGTAATCGAGCTTCTGAATGCGGAAAAAGTAGACCCCGGGGTTTATGATGTGATCTGTTCTCCTCCTGTTGCCGGCCTGATTGCACATGAAGCTTTCGGGCATGGAGTGGAAATGGACATGTTCGTAAAGGAACGCGCCAGATCAATGGAATTCCTCGGAAAAAAAGTGGCCTCCGAAATAGTCACAATGCATGATGGAGCCCGCAGTGCCGCTGAAGTTGCCTCATATTTTTTTGACGATGAAGGAGTGCTTGGGAATGATACAGTGGTGATTGATCATGGAATTCTTAAAACCGGGATCTCGGATCTTCTCTCTGCCCAAAAACTAGGCACAATCCCTACCGGCAACGGCCGCAGGGAGTCATTTGAACGCAAGGCATACAGCCGCATGACTAATACGATCTATGAAGGTGGCAGCGATTCCCTTGACAGGATGATTGCTTCGATCAAATCGGGCTACCTGCTGGAACATTCCCTGAGCGGCATGGAGGACCCTAAAAACTGGGGAATCCAGTGTTCATGCATTCTGGGCCGGGAAATCCGGGAAGGAAGACTTACCGGAAAAATCGTGAATCCAGTGATCATTACAGGCTTTGTGCCTGACATGCTCAGTTCCATTTCCATGATGACCGGAACTGTTGTCCTGAACGGTTCTGGTGGGGGATACTGCGGCAAAGGCTATAAAGAGAGTGTGAAAGTCTCAGCAGGAGGGCCTTATCTCAAGGCCAGAATGAGGCTCGGATGATCGACAGGATCAGAAAAATTCTGGACAGACAAAAAGGTATCAAATACCTGCTTTCAGAGTCCAGGGTGGAAAGCAGGGAATTGTTTTTCGTAAAAAAAGCTCTGGATCTGAAGAGGTGCAAAGATGTAACCCATCTGAGTGCAACTCTGTACAGGGATTTTGTGGAAAAAGGAGTTTCATACCTGGGATCTGCCACGATCGACCTTTTCCCGACCATGACTGAGGCTGAAATCAGTAAAGCTGCTGAAAGCGCGGCTTTTGCAGCGGGATTTGTCAAAAATCCGGTTTATCCTCTGGTCAAGCCCTGCACCGTCAAATCACAGATTCACCCCGATTATGATCCGGACCAGCTGTTACCCAAACTGATCCAAGGCATCTATGAACTCGACATCCATAAAGACGGAGGCATCAATTCTGCAGAACTTTTTTTGAATAAAGTGTGCAGAAGACTGGTAAATTCAGATGGCCTTGACGTTTCCCACGACCAGACTGCAGCCCAGCTGGAATTCATCGTCAGCTGGAAAGGACCTGGTGGAGAAATCGAACTGTACCGGGACCTCCACTTTTCACCCGGCCGGGTCTCCTTCATGCACAGCGAGATCGGAAAAATGCTGGATTGTGCTAAAGACAGAGCCAAAGCAAGGCCCACTCCTTCCGGTCTGAAATGCCCAGTGCTTTTTTCGGGAAAATCCGCTGCAAAACTGTTTGGCTACTACCATTATCAAGCCAGCGCAGCAGCAATCTATCAGAAAATATCCAGATTCAAAATCGGAGACCGGATTCAAGGTGAGCATGTAAACGGCGATTTAATCAATCTGAGCCTTCCCCCGTTTCTTCCTAATTCAGTGTATTCTTTACCTTATGACCAGGATGGATTCCCGCTGAAAGAGATTGAAATTTTAAGGGATGGAAATTTAATGCGACATTGGGGCTCACTGAGATACTGTCATTACCTCGGTATAGAACCAACAGGTGTGATTTACAACATGGAGGTGGCAGGAGGTAAAAACGACCTCGCCACTCTGCGTCAGGAACCACACCTTGAAGCCAGCATTTTTTCAGACTTCGAGCTGGATGAGCAGACTGGTGACTTTGGAGGGGAACTCAGGCTCGGCTGGTATTTTGACGGTAAAAACAGAATCCCTGTTTCAGGAGGGTCCATCACAGGCAATCTCCTGGAATGCCAGCAGAAGATGTATCTGTCCAGGGAAATCCAGGCCGAAAACCGCTTTCAGGGGCCGGAAGCTGTGAAAGTTTTCAACATCAGCATTTCAGGATAAACACCTGACTCCTGCTGTTTCAAAACGGTGGCAATTCCCCCTGCCTGTGCGGCACAGGCAGGTGCCTTTCCCGAAGCAGAAACTGCATAGTATTCACCCCGCCGAGCGGCTGGGAACCTCTGCCATTCCCCATTCCTTTGACTGGGCCGCCAAATCTGCTCCTGCTGTGATTCGCAGTTTTACTTCCCGCAGCTGCAATTTGTACTTCAGATGACCGGTCAAAGCACCACATCTTTCTCGAATGCTTGAAAAGGAATGATCTGACCAGAATTTTCAAGCAATTCTTCCCGTTCATGTCTGAATCCTCGTAAAGTATACCCCATCTGCTCCAGTAAGCTGTGATAAGAACCGGTTCAGCAACAACTTTCTCAGTCCCTCCTCTGCAGTCCACGATCTGATAACTGAAATGCTCATTATCCGGGTCCCAGGAATTTTCAGGCACTTCCTCCCCTTCATCATTCAGAAATTCGATGGAAATGAAGTATCCTGATCCGCCTGTTTTAATGACCTCTGTCGCATAGCTCCTGTTTGGCGCGAAGCTGTTCACAAGCCTCTCGTGCAGAACTCTTCCACCTGACCTGCAGATGCAGTCCGCAACGATTTCCACGAGATTCCTGCCTTCGATCTCCTCAGGTGACGGTAAACACTGCGGACAGTCAATGTTGTACATTTCGAAGCTGTCTCTCCCTCCGGGTGGAAGGCCCTTAGAACTCTCGTGGTAATTCCTGATCGTGACCGAAAAGGTCAGTTCAGCCGTTCCATTTTTCAAGACTTTTTTCACAATTCCAGTCCAGCCCTGCGGTTTTTTCACCATTCTGACCGTTTCCGCGGCAAGTGTCTGCATGTTTTGATTCTCTTGTCTGGAAATCGTCACTCTCGCCATGAGGGGAGCTTCATCCGAACTCGCGGCAGTCGAAAGGAAAGCAGTTGTCATCAGAATGAAACCCCACCTCATAACTCCTCCTCATTCAGCAGACCTTGTTATTCAATCCTGTATCCAGTTGAGGTTTTTACGACCTTGGCCACAAGCTGACTGGCTATCAGATCCAGTACTGATTTCACAGGCTGATCCTTGGCGCTGACTGTGATTTTCTGATCGGACAGCTCATCTGAGCATCCTACTTCGGCCCCTGAGCATCTGCTGATGATTTTCACAACACTGCCCAGCGACAGGTTCTTTAAATCCAGGGTCAGATTAAGGACAGCGGGTGCCTTACTGCTTGATGCTCCCTCTTCAGTGGCAAGCACGGCACCGAGTTCGCGAGTCTCCTCAATCAGGTAGGCCCCATCTTTTTCCACCACTCTGGCGTCGATCATCCTGGCGATCAGTTTCAACACATCCAGAGCCTGCATGTTTTTGACGCAGACAGACACTTTTACAGGCCCGAGGGTTTCGGTACAGGAAGCATTAATGCCTGTACTGCGGACAATGACATTGATGGTTTGAGACAATGACACATTCTTGAAATCCATAGTCACAAATCTGGCTTGGGCATCGTTTTGGGAACCTGCAGAAGCCATTGCGGGAGCAGAGCAGAAAAGTACCAGCGAGAGCAGCATGAGTGTGATTTTTTTCATGTGTTCCTCCGTTTTTTGTTTTACCTGATTTTATTATTGGCGTTTGTTGTAATGGAAGTTTGAAAATCCAGTAATCAATTTGTAAATTGATTTTTACAAATAGCTGATTTAAGTGTATTTTTGTTTTTAAAGAATCCAGCCCGGAGGATAACAATCATGGCTCAGGACAAATTCGCTGTACTCAACAAACTGCCCTTAAAACCTGTAGCTGAGGTTTTAAAAGTTCTGCAGGAGATCAGAGCCAGGGAAAAGAACGGTGAACCCGTCAAATCCCCTCTTATCACAATTTATCTGAAAAGCTGTCCACCTGTTTCCGGCTGGATCCTGGAGATCGGGCAGGAGATGCTGCTTCTTCATCAATCCACTGACGATCGTGGTGGTAAATGCGGAGATGCCCTGTATCTCAACTGTCCGGAAATTATCGGATTGACCGTGCATTCTGCACTCGATTACATTAACCAGTTCAGTTCTGCGGAATCTTCCAGAACCGAATCTGCCCCGCTTAAAATTGAAAAATCCGAGAAACCGTCTCATCTACAGGAAAAAAAGGAACAAACTCAACCAAAGGAACCGGAGGGAAGCAAAGATCAGCAGCATAATCAGCTCAAGGCTGAATCAAAACAAAAGGCTCAGGAATTTTCCGAAACCATTTCCAGGACATTTTCGTCCACAATTCACTTCATCCCTGAGCTGGATTCAATTCCGGCAAATACCAAAGCCTTCCAGGACCTGAATGAGCTG
The DNA here is from genome assembly GCA_028687545.1 of Candidatus Wallbacteria bacterium. Taxonomy (NCBI): domain Bacteria; phylum Candidatus Walliibacteriota; species Candidatus Wallbacteria bacterium. The sequence goes on along the minus strand of JAQTZZ010000061.1, from coordinate 13,120 downwards.
ATGAATCGTACCTCAGGCATCCTGACAGGACTATCCCAGGATACCTTGAGCAGGATTGAGGTTTCCAGGAGGCTCAGAATCGTGGTGTTCAGCCCGGGGCTTGGACAATCCGTGGAGTTCAGGGACGGGACCCTGGCGATCAGGGTCAGTTTCGATGCTGCAGAGATTTTTCCGATGGACAAATTGCGCATTGAAATCGAAACCATGTTTTAATCGGATCTCCGGACAGCCCTTAAATTCAGCGGAGTTTGACGAAATAGATGTCTCCGTTCTGGGCGATCTGGAAATGATATGAAAAGGTGCGAAAAATCGAATTCATTTCAACATTGGTGGCGGTAACAGTAACTTCGTGCTTCAGAAAATCGCGGTCCCCATATACCGGCAGCTTCATCTGGTCTGAAAGATATCTGTACAGGTTTCCTGAAATTCTGACATTTACTTTTTTGCTCAGGTCATAGAACAGTTTCTCGTCATACTGCAGAGGATTGTAGTCGCTGAAAGAAATCGTCCTCTCCTCATCTGATTTCTTGTCCAGCAACGTGCATTCATCGGAGTTGAGTTCCAGTACTTTGAACTGGTCAGTCTCATCGCCTTCCAGAAGCAGCATCCGCATCCTTCCCTGATTGCCGGATTCAGAGACCAGTTTGAGATACATGATTCCATTTACTTCGGTTCTGGCTGCGAGAAAAATCCGGGTGCCGGAAAAAGGTTCTTCGGAAAATTTATCCAGGAAAATAAAGAAAATCACGACTGCTATAATAATCAGTTTCCGGTGCCCTTTCACATATGTCCTGACTGTGGAAACTCGTCTCTGCCGCTTTTCCGGAACAACAGGAGGTGTCAGGACTGATGCATCGTGAAAAAAATCCTTGATGTTCTGGACGATCGGGCTGACGCTTTCCGCAGCCCTAATTTCAGAAGCCAGTAATGTGGCTGAGGCATATCTTTGATTCTGCTCGCTCTGCAGGCACTTCATGATGATGTGATTCACTGTCTTGGAAATGTTCGGATTGAATGAGCGGGGTTCCTGGAAATCAGACCTTGTGATCCTGCCCACAACCGCAGCAGGCTCGGTTTCCTCGATCGGGCGATGCAGAGTGCATAGTTCGTAATAAACAACGCCCAGGCTGAAAATATCAGTTCCTGAAGTGATTTTTCCCTTACTGCCCATGAACTGTTCCGGAGCCATGTAATTCAGGGTGCCCAGGATCTGATCGATGCGGGTCAGGTCGTGTTCAACACCACTTAATGCAAGTCCGAAATCCACCAGCTTGACAGCACCGTCCCTGCAGATCAGGATGTTTGACGGTTTGATGTCCCTGTGCATGATGCCGAGTCTGTGCACTTCTGCCAGTGTGTCCGCAATTCCGGCGATCAGCGATCCGACCCTCCCTATGTACTCGGCATCTTCCAGAGGGCGGTTGAGCGGATCGCGCAGAAAATATGGGAGTTCAGCCGGCGACTCCTTCAGATAGCCCAGTTCGAGCAGTTCCTCAAGATTATGCTGAGTTCCTGAGACAAGTTTGGCCTTCTTGATGAAAGTATCCAGGGATGTGCCTTCGACATGTTCCATTACAAAGTAAGGAAAGCCCTGGTATTCTCCGAAAGCGTGAATCTGCACCACTCCCGGATGCCGGCATTGAGCGAGGAGCTTGGCTTCCCTGAGAAACCTCTCTCTGCCGACAGCATCGGAAGAGGCGTTCATAATTTTGACTGCCACAATGCGGTCAAGGGCCGGGTCATGGGCTTTATAAACAGAGCCCATACCGCCTTCGCCGATCTTCTCGAGCACAGTGCAGCCAGAAAGGATTGTCCCTTTCTCAAGAGAGATGGTACCGTTCATCAATTCAGGTTAGCAGCAGTTGATAAGTGTTGTCAAAATTCCATTACGTTCCGAACCCGGATCTATGATAAAATTATCTCATGCCATGCAGACCCGGATTTTTTGCGATAGTAATCTTCTGCTCCTTTTTCAACCCTTCACGAGTATTTGCTTTGCACGAAGTGTTGACAACTGCCGAGAACAGGATCCTTGAAATCCGGGCTGCTGAGCTTGTAGATGCTTACCAAGAGGACGTTTATGAGGCTGACATCAAATATTACAACCGGATCTTCAAGGTGCAGGGCCAGGTCTATCAGAACGCAGAATATCAATATAATAAGCCCTGCCTGATGCTCAAGGCCAGCAGCCATGGTGAAGACTGGCTCTGCTGCCTCTTCAACCGGGCTGATTACAAAAAAGTGATCGCACTCGAGCCATTCGATCAGGTGACGCTGATCGGAATCTGCATCGGAAGGTTCGACCATGTCTATCTGGATAATTGTTTCCTGTATGCGACTGTTGAAACACCAATCACGCCTCTGGAAAAAAAATACCGCAGACTCTTGCAGACTCTGGAAAAATCTTCTCTTAAAATCACAGTCCTCTCAACAGATCTTGCTCCAGATTATTCCGGCCAGGCAGAAGTTAAAGTCAGGCTGCAGAACAATTCCTATCTGCGCAGCAGCGGAGTATTCGTGAAATGCATTCTGTTCGATGAACTCTACCGGATGATCGGAAGCTCAGGCATGAGACTAAGGCCTTATGCCCTGCTGCCTGGTGAACAGATGCCATACAGCTTCAAGATAAAATGCGATTTTTCGAAATACAGATATCTGGCATTTGAACTGGACTTCAAACCATTCAGGGAGGAAGGCCTTCATTAACCTTGTCCGCTTTTCCATCATTTTCTGCTTACTGCTGGAAATTGTCCCGGGATACTCCAGGACGCCACTGAAAACATTTCCCGAGATGCTCAATCTCAAGCTTGCGCAGGCCGTGCATCTCGCTCTTCTGGAAAATGAAACTGTAATCCGGGCAGAAGTCATTCGTACAAGGTATGAATCGGAATTTCTGGGTCTGCTTGGCGACTACTCTCCGGTGTTCGAAGATCCCTCCATGTCAGGGGAAATCCTGCTCGGGGATCCCTCTTTCGATGGAACCGGCTTAAGCCTGGCCTTGCGCTGCTGGCCGGTTTACGGCACAGCCCGTGGTGGAGCAGACAAAATCCGGGGACTCGGATATTTTCTGGCAGAGCTCCACCTGGATGCAGTGCGGACACAGGTGATCCTGCAGGTTCTGGAGGATTATCTGGACTGCCTGAAAAGCCTGGAACAGACAAGAGCCAGAAAAGCAGCCTGTGATGAACTGTCAGCCCTGAAGCAGCTCTGCAACTCTACTGCCTGGCTCTCTCGAATCGACACTCTGACCGCAGGCATCACATCAATCTGCAGCGAAGAATCCTTTTCAGAGAAGCTTTACAGAGATCTTAACACCGCTGTTTCCTGGGAAATTTCCACGACCGCACTTTCGGATTTCTCCCTGCCGGGAACTCTGCGGCTCCCCGAACAATTGCTGCTTCCACAACTCGTCAGGCTCAGTTTAAAAGATTTGTTTCTCAATCCGGAGCTGCCTGAATCACGGATCTCCACACTTCTTTATGATCTGCTTGAAGATTCCAGCCTGTTTCCTGAGGCTGAGACTATGCCGTGGCTTTACATTTCATACCCTGAAGTCTCAGATTTGCTGATTTGCTGGGAGTTTATAAAAAAACCGGAACCGGAAAGCGTAGCCTGGTATGAGCTGAAGGAAGATGCAGCCTCCTTCGCCGGACGCATTCTGATGGCCAAAACCAGCCTCAGCAGAAACTGGACTGCTCTGATCAGTGCCTGGAATCATTCCCAGAGCGCTAGAAAAGAACTCGACCTTCTCCGCTTAAAAACCGACTCCGCCTGGAGCATTGCCTCCAGAATTAACAGTTACGGAAAATTTCTGGAAATGCAGGATGACCTGATCCAGGCCAGGCTCCGGCTGATAGATGATAATTACGAAACCTACCGGAACTACTATCGTTTGCTCGGATCCATGGGATTGCTCAAAGGAATGTTCAGAGAAAACTAAGCTGGTGTATTTACAGGTTTTTTCGCAGGTTCCGGCTTGGTTTCAGGTTTTGGTTCGCTTTTCTGCTCAGGTTTGGCATCCTTGCCGGATTCTGTTTTTTCGGGTCTGTTATCTTTCCAGGTTTCAGTTTTGGCATCTGTCTTGGAATCAGTCTTGGCTTCAGCCTTGACATCGTTTTTGGCTTCAGGTACCGGTGTTTTTTCGCTGCTGATCCCTTTCTTTTTATCGGTTGAAGCGTAATCATTCAGATAGAATCCACTGCCCTTAAGAACAAAGGCCATGGTGGAGACTGCCTTTTTCAAATTACCCCCGCAGTCCGGGCACTTGTCAGGTGCAGCCTCGTTCAGGCGCAGGAAAAATTCATGCAGCTTGTCGCACATCTGGCATCTGTATTCATAGATCGGCATCTGTTCGCTCCAGTATTCTGATTCCCTTTATTTTAACCGCCTTTTTCAAAAAATCAAGGTAATGATTTCCTTAATTTGCCCCTGCACAATTCTTCTTGTAAAATAAACCTATGAATTTCAACTGGCTGGAAACAGTTTTTTCATGCCCTTCTGCTCAATTCCTGAACCCTGAATACCCAAAGCAGGGTGAAGAAATCATAATTTCAATCCGCGTCAGCAGGGAAAACAGGATCAGGAAGATATTTCTACGCACTTCCCCTGAAGGGGAGGAAATCCTGCAGGAGATGCAGCCTGGGAAAGTCGACCGTTTTTTTTTGTATTATTCCATCACGACCAGGTTTTATACAGCTAAAATTTCGTATCGTTTTTTCATCATGGCTTGTGATGGCCGATTTTACCATTACAACAACCGCGGAATTCAGAGTACAACCCCACTGGATTGCTTTGACTTCAAACTGTTAACCGAACGCAGTCCGTCCTGGACAGCGGAAGCGGTTTTTTACCAGATTTTTCCGGACAGGTTTTACAACGGAAATCCAGCCAGAAATTACAGAGATAATGAATACTCATATCAGAAGAAAAAAGTAAAAGTCCGGCAATGGGGTGAAACGCCGGGATCTTTTTCCGGTGCTCTTTCAACGTATCAGTATATCGATTTTTACAACGGAGATCTTGAAGGGATCCTGACAAAGCTGGATTACCTGAATCAACTGGGCGTAAACTGCCTGTATCTGACTCCGATCTTCCTCTCCCCTTCCAATCATAAATACGACACTCAGGATTATTTTGAAATCGATCCGCATCTGGGAGACAAGAAAGTCTTTTCTGAACTTACTGCCGAACTTCGCAGGCGTGGAATGCGGATAATCCTGGACGGCGTCTTCAACCACAGTGGAATTTCCTGTTCCTGGTTCAATCAGAGTTCCGATAAATCAGGTGCCTGCAGTTCAGATCCGTCATTCCGCGAATTCTATACCTTTCTGGACAAGGATAAATATGAATGCTGGCTTGGGGTTTCCTCACTGCCCAAGCTCAATTTCAAATCAGTTCGCCTGCGAGACCTGCTTTACCGTAAATCTGATTCAGTGATGCAGTATTGGATGCGGGAACCGTTCAGCATCGATGGCTGGCGATATGACGTAGCCAACATGCTGGCGCGCCAGAAGGATTTTCAAGAATACGTCCAGGTCTGGCACGAAATCAGAATCGCCTTGAAGAGTCTTAATCCTGAATCTTATCTGATGGGAGAACATTTTTTCGACGGCACGGAACTGTTGACTGAAAACTGCCTGGACGGGCTGATGAATTATCAGGGGTTTTATTTTCCAATCTATCGCTGGCTGACTGGAAAATCAGATTTCAAGAGTGACGGCAGGGGTCAGAATCTGGAAATCACCTTCACAGGGTTGGACGCAGCAGCTCAGATGCAGGATTTTTTCTCAGCGATTCCCTGGCAGAAAGCTCTCGGGCAATACAATCTGCTTAATTCTCATGACAGACCGCGCCTGATTTCAGTGTTAGGCGGGGACCTGAACAAGTTGAAGACAGCCATCCTGGCCCTATTCACATTTCCGGGGATCCCTTCGCTGTTCTATGGGGATGAGATCGGCCTTGAAGGTTTGAGAGATCCGGACTGCAGGAGATGCATGATCTGGGAAGAGCGCGACTGGAACAGCGGACTGCTCTCACATTATAAAAAGCTCATCAAATTGCGGAAAAAATCCGGAGCTCTTCAGAGCGGAAGCTTTCAATGGCTTCATTCAGACGAAAAAAGCCTGTCTTTTTCCAGATTCAATCAGTCAGAGACGCTGGTTACTGTTTTGAGTCCGGAAAATAAAGCTGTACTGGTGCCTGTCTGGCGCTTGGGATATCTTGATGGTGAAGCCGAATCAGCACTGACGGAACAGAAATTCAAGTTCAGGGATGGTTTTCTGGAATCAACTGGTTCCGATATTTTCAGACTGCTGTAATATCTACTTATTTTCCTGCTGCATCTGTTCGTACTTCTTTTTTTCCTTTTCCATGATTTCCTGGTAATACTTCACCAGTGAAGGAGTGGCTTCGGCCTGGCCGCATTGCTGCAAGGCAAACCACTTGTTATAATCCGCTTCTGCATTTTTTACTGCTTCCTGCTGTTTTGCCAGAGCATCGCTCTGCTCTTTTTTATCGGCATCCTGTTTGTCATTGGTTTCATTGTTGTCAGGGAGAGGGCTGGGAGCGATCTGGCTGGAATCGTTCGTAGAGTCGTCGCTCTGACTGGAAGAACTGTCAGTGGAAGATGTATCCGTGGAGGATGCATCGGCACTCTGCGCCTTGGCATCTTTCTGCTGCTGCTCGATTGCCTCAATCTGTTTCAACAACGAGGCTGCCTGCTGATATTCAGCTCCGGATTCCTGCTTGATCATCACTAGATATTCTTTGGCTTTGTCGAATTTACCGTAAGTAAAATAACCCTGGCCGATCTTGAAGGAATTGCCTTCCTTGAGCAGTTTGGAAATATGATAGTCTGACAGCCCGTAGTCCTTCATGCCCAGGATTGCCTTGTCCTTTCCCAGAGCAGCCAGATAAGACTCTAGTGCCTTGTCCATGTCGCCGACGCGGAACAGTTCCACTGCCTTCTGATACAAGGCCTGAGCCTGATCGACCTCAGCTGAGGCACATGAAATCAGACAGAGTAATGATAATAATGCGATTATTTTCATGAACAACCTCCACTGAAACACTATCTGAGTTATACTCTCAAACCCGGAAATTGTCAAGTCAGTGAACCTGGCGCAGCACGTCTCTATTTCTTCCGCTTGTAAAGCCCCACCAGTTCTCCCTGAGCGAGTATATGGCCGTTCATCAGGCTCTCCAGGCCGCTCTTGGTCAGGCCTGGTTTGTCCGGCAGTAATATGTCAAGTGCATACAGTTTAAAAAAATAGTGGTGAGTGCCTGCAGGAGGACAGGGGCCGCAATAACCGGTTTTTTTGAAGTCTGAGAGTCCCTGCAGCGTGCCGTCAGGCAGTTTTTCAGTCTGCAGGATTTTTTCCGGGAGGCCGGTTGCTGTTGGCGGGATATTGTAGACCACCCAATGCACCCAGGTACCCATCGGAGAATCAGGATCGTCTGAAATCAGGGCCAGGCTTTTAGCTCCCTTGGGAACTTCGGACCAGGTGAGCGGGGGAGAGATGTTTTCGCCGTCGCTGGTGTACTTGGAAGGGATCGCCTTGCTTTCTTCAAACACAGGGCTTTTCAGAGTTAATTTCTGCATTTCCACTTCCCCTGATGATACGGGATCAGTTGAACTCACCTCCTGCGAAACAGCAGGGGAAGGAGAAATTTTGATCGTTTCGGACGTCTGAGGTATAGAATTCTCCCCCTTGCAGCCTGTAGCCAGAAAAATAAAAATTAAGCTCAATAGAATTGACTTCACTAACCCTCCTTTTGCATATTATATAATATCCGAATCCATCATTAATTTGTAGTTCCGGAATTCATTTTATGAAGTCCTGTGTTCTTGACCCTGAAAAAAACCGCCTTGAACTCTTCCCTCTCCTGCAGTAAGATGACGGCAATCGCTAAATCGAGGTACCTATGAGCGGAAAAACCGGCACTTTGACCAGGACAGCCCTGGCACTGGCCCTGGTGACTGCAATCCAGATGCTGCACATCCCCAAGGCCGTCTCTGGTGCCCTTGTCAACAGCATCCTGGTGCTGGTCTATCTGTTTGTCGGGTTGCGGGCTTCTCTCTGGCTCGCTTTTCTCAGTCCGCTGCTCGCTCTCTTTACCCAGCACCTTCCGCCGATGATGTCTCCTCTGCTCCCATTCATTGCTCTGGGAAACTGCCTGCTGATTCTCACATATCACCAGTGCAGAAAATTTCACTCTGCAGTGCGGCTGATGGTCCCTGCTGCAGTCAAGGCACTGGCGATCATCGCAGGAGGAGCGCTGGTTTCTAACCTTATCTCATTGTCGCGCCCCTTGCAGGCTATGCTTTCAGCCATCCTTGGCCTGCAGTTTTTCACGGCTGTGGCCGGAGTGTTCTGCGCTGAATACGCAGTGCAGAAAATCCGGAAAAGATAATTCTTAAACAATCAGGTTCAGGATCTTACCCTTGACAAAAATTACTTTTTTTATCACCTTATCGCCGATCTGCTTGCTGATCGCCTGATCTTTCCTGGCAAGCTCCACAGCTTCCGCCTCAGTGCAGTCAAGCTTGATTTTAATGCTGCCGCGAAGTTTTCCGAGCACCTGCACCCCGATCTCGATCTCATCCACAACCAGGTATTTCCGGTCATAAAGGGGCCATTTCTGATGCAGAGGGTTACCTGAGCCGAAGATTCTTTCCCAGAGTTCGCAGGAGAAATGCGGGGCAAAGGGCGCGATCAGGATCAGGATGTCCCTGGCAGTGTCTCTGCTGACAGGCTCGCTGGAACTGTTGATGAAATTGGTGAATTCCATGAAAGCTGAAATCGTGGTGTTGAACTTGAAGCTCTCCATGCGGTCCGTAGCCTTGAAAATCAACTGATGCCTGGCTTTCAGGATTTCAGGCCCGTCTTCAACGGCAAATGCGTTTTCCTCCTGCAGCCTGACCAGCAGGTCCCAGGTCTTGGAAAGAAACCGGAAAATACCGATAATGCCTGAATCCGACCATTCACTGTCCGCATCCGGCGGACCGATGAAAAGTTCGTACAAACGGATCGAATCTGTGCCGTATTTTTCCACCAGATCGTCCGGATTCACTACATTGCCCCGCGACTTTGACATTTTTTCCAGGCGGCCGGATTTGTCTGAGACCTTGCAGACCATGCCCTGGTTGAACAGGCGCTGGAAAGGCTCGTCAAATCCGATCGCCTTGATGTCGTATAAAAACTTGATGTAAAAGCGGGCATACAGCAGATGCAGCACAGCGTGCTCAATTCCACCCACATACTGATCGACCGGATGCCATTTGTTCACAATAGCGGGATCAGCGATGCCGTCTTTGTAATCAGGGCTGAGATAGCGCAGGAAATACCAGCATGAACCTGCCCATTGGGGCATGGTGATGGTTTCGCGTTTGGCCGCTCCGCCGCAACACGGGCATTTCACATTGACCCATTCTGTGATGGCTGCAAGCGGAGAATCACCGGTTCCGGTAGGCTCGTATTTTTCCACCTCAGGCAGGCGCAATGGAAGTTCTGTTTCAGGCACTGCCACTTCCCCGCATTTTCCGCAGAGCACGATCGGGATCGGCTCTCCCCAGTAGCGCTGACGCGAGAAGATCCAGTCCCTGAGCTTGTAATTGACCTGTGATCTGCCAAGTCCGGCCGCTTCCAGCTCGGCGATGATCTTTTTCCTGCCTTCATCGCTGTTCATGCCTGTATATTTTCCGCTGTTGATCATTTTACCGACATCGCAGAAAGCTTCCAGCAGCTTCCCGGAATTGTCCTTTTTTGCCAGTTTGCTGTCTATGACTTCAATGATCCTGAGCCCGAATTTGGTGGCGAATTCGAAATCGCGCCCGTCATGGGCCGGAACAGCCATGATCGCGCCTGTGCCATAGCTCATCATCACATAATCGGAGATCCAGACCGGAATTTTTTCGTGGTTCATGGGGTTGACGGCAAAAGATCCGGTAAAAACTCCAGTCTTGTCCTTGTCCAGCGAGATTCGCTGCAGGTCGGATTTTTTGCGGGCCGCATCCTGATATTTCTCTATAGCATTTTTATTTTCGTCGGTCGTGATTTCAGCCACCAGAGGATGTTCCGGAGCCAGCACCATGTATGTGGCGCCGAAAAGCGTGTCAGGCCTGGTTGTGAAAATCTGCAGGTCTGTCTCTTTTCCGGTCCTGGAAGAGATGAGCTTGAACTTCACTTCAGCGCCTTCGCTCCTGCCGATCCAGTTCCTCTGCAGGAGCTTGACCTTTTCCGGCCAGTCCACTTTGTCCAGATCTGCGATCAGCCGGTCTGCATAAGCAGTGATCCTGAGCATCCACTGCATCATGTCCTTGCGCTCCACTTCCGCTTCGCAGCGGTCGCAGCAGCCGTTGACCACTTCCTCGTTGGCTAAGCCAGTCTTGCAGGACGGGCACCAGTTAATCGGGACCATCTTCCGATAGGCCAGACCCTGCTTGAACATCTGCACGAAGATCCACTGCGTCCATTTGTAATAATCAGGGTCAGTGGTGTTGATCTCCTTGGTCCAGTCGTACATGGAGCCCATTTCCCGGAGCTGGCGCTTCATGTTGGCGATATTGAGCTCAACGTTAATGCGCGGGTGTATCTTCTTCTTGATGGCGTCGTTCTCAGCCGGCAGTCCGAAGGCGTCCCAGCCCATGGGGTGAAGCACGTTGTAACCCTGGATCTTCTTGTATCTGCTCAGGACGTCTGAAAGCACGTAGCCCCGCCAGTGGCCGACATGCAGGCCGAGGCCGGAGGGATAAGGGAACATGTCTAAACAGTAATATTTCTTGTCTGTCTTGGTAGTATCGCAGTAATGGTCGCGGTTCTGCTCCCAGCGCTCCCGCCATTTCTTCTCGTATGCCGAAGGGTTGAATCTCTCTCTGTCTGCCATGGCTCTCTCCTTTTGCTCAGAAAATCCAGGAATATGATATCAACTGACGGCTAATAATCAAGTGGGCAAACGACCGGGGCAGACAGGAACAGATTAAGTCAGGCCTGTTCCAGTATAAAAAGCAAGTCTGATAACGGTATTTTTCCCTATGGCAGCGGTTGAACCTGGGCTGTCCGATTGCGATGGTTTGATTTCTTTTTTTTGATGTATTTACCGTTGATATAGGCAAAGAACTTCCCGGCATCCAGGTCTTTCGTTTCTTTGTATGTTTTTTCCTTCATCTGCCAAACCACTGTCTGCATAATGGATACGTTAGATTCATTCTTTTTCATAGATAACCTCCATGGGGTTTAGCAGAAAAAGTTCCTTCAGAAACCCTTCCTTGGCATTAATGGAATTTACCTGAATCTGCTTGTTGATATTGGCAAGGTGGCGGAAATTCCAGCTCAACAGGATATCAAAATTATAATACACGCAAATCGCAATATGGAAAGCATCATCGAATTTGCGCTCAGGTATGATTTTTTCCCTGACGTATTTTTTCGCAAGACTATATACGGCTGTCTGATCTTCTTCCGCGATTTTGATGACTTTGATTTTATAATCAGTGATAACGTCCAACAAATTGCTTTTCAAAGCCAGGCCCCGCCCTATTTTTTCCTTTTTGGAAACAGTAAGTCGCTTATCCGTATTTCCCGTATCTCATCATCTTTTTGCAAATCTTTTTCATTTGCATCATTCTGAATTTTCTCTGATTGATTTTCACCAACATTTTCTATACCTTCATCCGGTGGCGTATGTTCATCTGTGTCCCTCTCTGGCAGGTCAAGAAAGTTGATCAGACGAAGAAAAATCCCAACGATCAAACTGATAAAAAACGTTACGATTAAATAAAAGGCTGCATAAAAATAGGCGAAAACACTAAGAACTCTGTCTTCTGCAGATCCTACCCCGGGGCTTGAAAATAAAATATTGCCCAAAATAATTATCATGAAAACTACACCGACATTTTTAAAGGCATAAGAAATCAGAGGACTAGCCTTGGTGCCATCAGTTAAGGACTTCAGGAATGTAAGTGTTGTATAGTCACACAGCACAAAAAAGAATAAGAGAATTATAAAATAAGCCAGATAGGCCTTACCAATAAGTGCAATGGATAAAAAGAAAATCAGAATCCCAATCTGGAAAATAAGGAAAAGTATAATCAGGTATGACATTTTTTTCAGTGGAGCAGTGAACATTTTCTTTACGAAATTTAGCAGTTCAACCTCTATAAAAATCTTAACCAGAATCCAAAAGAGCAATGCCAGCACTAAAATTAAAACAAACACCATAGAAACCCTGAATATCGTGGAAACTGCATCCAAACGGCCGGGTGCTCCTTTGCTTACCAGATACTTAATAACCTCAGGGCATTGTGAAGGATAGAATCTTCCGTGACTAGTTCGATCATGCAGCGCGTTAATTATCGTTTCTTTATTGTTGTTGACTGCTTTGAGATCAGCGCCTGCCTCTACCAGTACTTTTACGCAATCCAACACTGCAGGATATTTTTTTTCATTTGTGCAATAAAACAAAACTGTTTCCCCTCTATCATCTCTTGCATTTACATCAGCGCCATGCGCCATTAATAATCTGAAAGTTTCAGGGTCAAAAAAATTAGCCCTGACTATGTCATACCAATTAAAAAAGTTGGGATTTGCATCAGCTCCATATTCTAGCAGCAATTTTACCGATTCTCTGTTTTTACTACTGATCGCTATATTCAAAGGTGTCTTCCTGCATCCAGGAATATTGGGGCCATTCGGATTAACACCTGCATCCAGAATTGCCTTAAGTTCAGCGATGCAGTTATTTTTGACCGCATTTTCCAGTCGTTCAGCCCATTTGTCTGGCGGGTCGGAATTGATGCTGCGGACTGACAGAACCTCAGGACTGGAAGTCTGTTCATCTCCATAATACTCAAAGCCTTCTAAGACATCTTTTGGCATGTGGCTAAAAAGTAACCGATACTCAAAGAATTCAGGGAGGTTTTTAAATTGTCTGTCAAGACTATCAAGGTAATATTCTTTTGAAGTATGATCCCCTAATTTGTCATACCAAATTCTCGATAAAATCCCCGGAAGTGGTGTAAAAAAAGCAGTCTGAAAATATAATAGCCATCGGAAACTCCAAAATTTCCACGACCAAGTTTCAATAAAGGAGCAAACCGATGGCCAAAAAAACTATAGCGTTG
>JAQTZZ010000060.1 GCA_028687545.1 Candidatus Wallbacteria bacterium | reverse complement strand
ATCGATTATTTCCCTTCATACGAGATTATCGCTTCCCACTTTTCGCGCGGCTTTTTTTATGAAAGCAATCTGCGGACGGTGCACGCGTCTTCATCTCACAGCTCAAATGACTCGCCCGGTGAAAGTGCAATCACTTCGGCGTTTTTCACGTATTTTCTGAAATCTTCCACTTTACCGGTGAGAAGCGGGAATGTGCCGTAATGAATCGGAATCACTCTGGGAGTTTTCAATAGTTCCACAGCCTTGGCAGCTGATTTCGGCCCCATTGTATAACGATCTCCGATCGGCAGAAAGGCCAGATCGATTTTAAAGAATCCGGCATAGAGCCCCATGTCGGAAAAGAGCGCTGTATCACCGGCGTGGTAAATCGTTTTCCCGTCCATTTCAATGATCATTCCTGTAGCTGCTCCTGAATGCACTGCCATTACCATGTTGACACGCACTCCTCCGAAATCAAGGGTCCCGCCGACATTCATCCCTTCGGTTCTGGCACCCTGTTCCAGACATGAAACTGCAATCTCATGCAGAGCCACAATGCAGGAGCCGTTAGCTTTGGCGATCTCTACAGCATCGCCGAGATGATCATGATGTTCGTGTGTGATGAATATGTAATCGATCTGACGCAGATCCCCGGGTTTGATGACTGCTCTGGGGTTTCCGGTTAAAAACGGGTCAAACAGGATTTTTTTTGTGCCTTCGACCAGAACGCACGAATGGCCATGCCAGGTTATTTTCATAATTTCAAGCTCCCTGTAAGAATCTGAAGCCTAAATTTTACCATTCATCAGCAAAAATTCCAACCTGAAGCCGGTATTTTGCATTCTAAACGCTGAAGTTAAAGTACAGTCACGTGTATGAAAAAAGGAGCGGATCGCCCGCTCCTTTTGATTCCTGATGAAATGAATCTTTTTACTCGTGCGCCTGAAAATCCTTGATCAGTCTCTCGACTGCTGCGCTGAAATTGCCGATTTCCTTCTCTGCCAGGTACATTCCTGTATCTGCCTTGAAGAAGTTCCCGTCCTTGTAGCTGGGTGTGGCGATCTGCACTGACTTCATGCAGTCAGCGAAATAGCCGTAGGCGGCAGTGATCGACTTTTCCAGGCCTGAATAGTCGATTTCCTTGAAGCTGAATTTCTGATTCCTGATCAGGTCATCGAGCCGTGTGAAGAAAGCCTGGGAAGCTGCAATGTTCTTCTGCAGTGTTTCGAATTCGCTCTTGGCGAGCGCCGGATTTTCCTGGGATGCGCCGATGCAGCCTGAATAGACCTTGACCAGGCTGAACTTGTGGGCGCACTGCTTCAGCGATTCCTGCAGATTTTTTGTTTCAGTGAGCAGCAGGCCTGCTGCCTCGTCGTATTTCCCGCGCAGCGTGGTCTGTCCGGCCGCCTTGTTCATGGGCACTCCCCATTTATTCCAGGTGTAATAGCAGGAGAAACAGATCCACATGTCGCCGCCATGGCTGATTTCAGTGCTCTGGCACTTAGGGCAGCTGAAAAAGTCCGGTTCCATCACTGGCCTGGCCGATTTGGCCTGTGCGCTGTGTGTGGAAAGGATCGGAGGGTCCCAGTCTTTCCAGAAATTACCGCAGGTCAGGCAGGAATACATATTCCCAACTTTGACGATGTCATTGCTGAAGCATTTCGGGCACCAGTCAAGACCCGGATCCACCTGCCCCTTGGCAGGCCTGTTTGCGCTGACTATCGGCGGCCAGTCTTTCCACATGTGGAAGCATTCGTCGCATGTAAACCAGGTGCCGGCTGAATGGAAATGCGTGCTGCCGCAATTCGGGCAGGAATTATAATCAGGATCAGTCACTGGTCTGTCTGAGGATTTAACAACCGCTTTCCCTGCAGGCCAGACTTTCCACATATGCTGGCAGCCGTTGCAGATGAAATTGACGCCTGCTGAGCTGATGTCTGTGCACCCGCAGTTAGGGCAGGCATTGTAGTCCGGGTCATTGGTCCTGGATCCGGATTTTCCGGTCGGCCAGACGCTCCAGACATGGAAGCAGTCGTTGCAGGTCCATTTAAGGCCGATCGGGCTGATGTTGTAACTGCCGCAGGACGGGCATTGCTCAAAACAGGGGGCTGTGTTTGCTTTGCTGACTTCAGCGGCTGTGACTGCACCTGCAATCATGAATAAAATTGTGAAAAAAACGATGCTGAGACGGAACGCTTTCATCCTGAGTCCTCCTTTAGAGGCTGTTAAAAATCCGAGCGCAGCGGGGATTTTGACTACAGCCACTTAACCCCGAAGCTTGCGCAGGGGTCATTTTTTGAAGCTTTTCTATATCTTCCAGGTTCACCCCTGAATCTGGAACTGAAAAGCTTCTTTTCAAACCTGTATTAGGCCAATTGTATCCTTGTTTCAATTCCAGTCAAGAATCTATCAGGCGGCATTTGGCGGCAAAATGAAAGACAGCATCGCCATTACTCCATAAAGAGTTTGATTTCGTTATTACGAATTAATTAAAAAAACAGGATTTGATGCGTATTTGATCCGGATCACCCGGCTGTTCGACCATCCGTCTCCGATCCTGTGACCTTTGCTGAGCTGAAATGCGACAACAATCGGCATAAATGGGATCAGCAGTGGCAGATTCCTTTTAAAGGAAGCTGTTATCCCGGCCGGTTCTCCGGTAACCTCGTCGATCACCCGTACGCCGCAAAGAAATTTACCTGGAGAAAATCCGGAAAAACAGTCTTTGCAGATGAAAATGAGAGGCAGCATCACACAATCAAATAAAGTTGCGGCAATCTTCAGGTCAGTATCCGAAAGGCCGAACAACCCCAGAATCACAGCAATCGAAAACGCGATCGGGAATACAAAGATGCGCCAGAGCACAGCATCGATTATAAATGCCAGTTGCCTGCGGTTGGCGAAAGAGTAATAGCATTTTCTGCAGACCTGATGTCCGTAAAGAATTTCAGGTTTGTTCATGCGTCCGGTGTCTCCGCAAAGAGGACAGGCGCAGGAATCGTAAATAACTTCTGGAGAGCGAGATGGGGTTGGTGATGGGGATGCAGGCTGAACAGGATGTGCATTGGGGATTACAGCCGGTTCTGGAACAGTGAATTCTGTCCCGCAGGAAGCGCATTGTACAATCTGGCCCAGGAGATCTTCTGGAATATCGAGGATCTGATTACATTGCGGACATCTGAATTCCTGATTACTCATTTAACCGCCCTTTTCAGTCGTGCATGCATTTTTGATTTATCAGAGCAAGCCTTCATACAAGTTATCATTATTTGTCCTGGCGGACAAATAATATAAGCAAATCCAGCAGCTAAACATTAGTTGTCTACTGTATAATTTGGAGGTAACTTTCCAAACTGTTACAATATGACGATTCTGGAGCAAACATGATACTTACCCTGCAGAAGATTCCGGCTGATCAATGCCTGTATAAACTTTACTCCAAAGTCCAGGCCATGCCTGAACCTGACCCTGGCTTTCTCCTTTATAAAGCCAAATTCCAGGCAGATAAAGCTGCGGCCTCTGCCCTGTCCGGATTGATCGCAGGGCTGTTGCACAAAAACCGGATGCCCTTTGACCTGATTGTGCCAGTTCCGCCGGGTAAAGCGGACAGGCCTATGCAGCCTGTCACAGAAATCGTCCGTGAACTGTCCGAAAGACTTGCAGTGCCTGCCTCCTTCTGCCTGAGCAAAAAAACCGGCTGCCGGCTGCGCAGGGATGTGGAATCAGATCACGAATGGGAGAAGCTGCAGGATGGCTCATTCACCCTGTCGGATTCAACTGACATTTCAGGACGCAACATCTTACTCGTCGACGATGTAATCGGCAGCGGCATCACTGTCCGGAAATGTGCTGAACTGCTTATTAAAAACGGAGCTGCATCTGTCGAGGCCGTCTGCGTGATCGACAAAAGAGCCGCTGACTGAGGGCTTGCCCGCTGGCTCAGGATTTATTATCATATAGCAGTGCACAACATTCACTGGAGGCACGATGAAGATTAGAATATTGTTCCTGCTTCTCCTGGCAGCAGCGGTTTCCATGGCATCCAACGACCGCGCCGCCGAACGTCTGCTGCTGAATGGGATGACTTTGATCGATTCCCAGAAAATGTTAGAGATCAAATTCCAGGACGACTTTTTCCATCCTCTGCTGAAACTGGTAGTGCTGCCTCCTGTGAACCTCACAGACGAAGAACTGAGTGAATTCAAAACACGCTTGAGCCAGATCCATCTCAAGGACAAAAAAGGTCATGAAACTGTCACTGAAAATCGGATCAAGGCCGTACTTTCATCTTTTTCCCGCAGATACACTCTTTACATTGATGAGGACCGGGACGGAGAACCTGAATTCGAGATCGAGCCTGGAATTTTACGCGCCAACAACAAGAAAATCGGTCTGACTGTCGACTCCCTGATCAATGTTGAACGGACTTTGTATGGCCCTAACACTAAACTGATGCCCGACTTCCGCAGGGTTCTGCTCGAACTGCACGAACTTCTGGATAATAAAACCATCATGGCTGACCGGCCTTTCAAATTCAACCGCATTGTGATCAGGTATCTGGAAGACGGCAATCTGATCATAGTGTTGAAGGATGAATTTTTCAGAACAGGCAAGGACCTGATCATTGAAACCAATTTCGATTGGGGACTGGATCAATGATCCCTTCCATTCCTGCAGGATTCTGCGGCCGTCAGGTTGAACTGCAGCAACTGCTCAATGCTTTTCCCCTGCGTAAGCTGCTGACGATCGCCGGCATCGGCGGAATCGGAAAAACCGCCCTGGCTCTCGCATTTGCTCACAAACTGGAAGAACGTCCTGAATGCACTGGCAGAGTAGTGTGGATTTCATGCAGAAACGGCTGGGGCAACAAGGATTTTCAGGCTGAAATTGTCCACGGTGTAGTGGAATTGACAGGCAATAAAAAATACTCGTCTTCTTTCGCCAGGTCTCCCCTGCTGCTGGTTTCAATGCTGGAGGAAAACTCCATCATCCTGTTCATCGACAATTTTCATCTGGTGGAATCCGAAGAAACAAGGGACCTGCTCAGGACAGCTAAAGACTATCTCAAATCCTCTAAAATTATCCTGATCACCCGCAAGAGACCCTCGCTCTCCCCGCTGGAAGCTGTGGAGCTTTATGAATTAAGACTTGCAGGGCTGTCACGCGAGGATTCCGCGAAAATGGCTTCCGGCCTCCTCAGAACCGCCAAATTCGAATCGCTTCCCAGTGACACGAAAATCAGGATTCTGGAAAAAGTGAATGGCCATCCATTCTCTCTCAAACTGTTTCTGGGACTCCTGACTG
The DNA here is from genome assembly GCA_028687545.1 of Candidatus Wallbacteria bacterium. Taxonomy (NCBI): domain Bacteria; phylum Candidatus Walliibacteriota; species Candidatus Wallbacteria bacterium. The sequence goes on along the minus strand of JAQTZZ010000060.1, from coordinate 18,824 downwards.
TCGGGGAACACACCCCGGAATCCCTGCTTTCTTCATCTGAATTTGAGCAGGAAAAAGACAGAAACCTGCTGGATCAGCTCTGGATTTCGCTGTCAATGGATGAGCAGGAGTTCCTTAAATCCATCTGCTTCATAAGGATACCGGTCAGAATGGAACGCCTGCCAGGCTTTTCAGATAAAACCAGATCACTCGTCAAAAGACTCCTGGATAATTTTTTAGTCGAATCCGACGCAGAGGGGAGGATTTTCCTGCACAATCTGCTCAGGGAATATACCCAGCGCAAGATCGATCAGAAAGATATGATCCTGATCCACAAAAAAATCGCGGTATCTTTCAGCATGGATCAGGCAGAAATTCAGGAATTGCGCGAAGCCTACTTCCATTTTCTGGAAGCCGGGGATTCCAGGAAAGCTGTGGATGCCCTGATCCTGTTGAGCCGCCAGCTTCAAGTTCTTGGTGAAGACACGGGAAATTTTTATCATCTGCTCTGCGAAGCGCTGAATTTCTCTGACTGTTACCGTCATCAGGAACTGGTCAGCTCCAGGATTGAATTCCTGATCTTTCACAGAGCCTTTAGTGAGGCTGATGAGCTGCTCTCGGAAATCAAGGGTCAGAAGGATTTCAACTATCTCTCAGGGCTGAAGTATTATTATTCAGGCCATCATCAGCAGTCGATCGAATCCCTGGAAATTGCCTTGAAAGACGATCTTTCTACAGAGCAGCGGCTGTATACTTTTTCCACAATTGCGAGCGCATACAACAGGCTCGGAAAAATCCCGAAAGCCGAACAATATTTCCAGCTTGCCCTGAAAGAAGGGGGAAAGGGAATCTTCCCGGTATTGCATGCCAGTGCCATGTCGACATATGCCGTGTTTCTGGCGCACAGGGGTCAGGTACAGGAAGCTCTTGAATATTACCAGAAAGCCGAAACTATCGAACGAGGCTGCCACGCTCTCGTCAATCTCTCCACTACCCTCTACAACAAAGCCCTCCTTCTCTACCATCTCAATGAAATCGATCAATCCGCAGCCTGTCTTTCAGAATCCAGGAATCTGTGCCTGAAGATCAACGATCAGATGGGACTTATCTATATTTATTATCTGTATGGAGAGCTCTATCATTTTCGGGAAGATTTTGAGAACTCGCTCAAATTTTTTCAACTCGGCCTGGAGCTGGCTCTTAAAAAGGGACTTCTGCATGAACAGGGTTTCCTCCGCCGCGAACTCGGCAATCTGCATTCCAGGATGGGTCAGTTCAAGGAAGCTGAGTTTCACTATCAGTCAGGGTTGAAAATCTACCAGACTGTCGACAGTTCAGTGGAACGCACACGCACCCAGCAGGGTTATGGACAGTATCTCCTGCTGTCAGGCAGATCAGGTGAAGCCAGAGAGTTTTTCGAGAAAGCAGTGGAATTCGGAAAAATCAGCGACAACCCGCAGATCCTGGCCAGATCTTATTACTTTTTATATCTCCAGTCCAGACTTGCCTCAGGAAGCGGCGCAGATGACTTTTACCGCCAGTATCTGATCCAGATGGAGAAGCTCCCGGTCACGGCCCAGGATAAACTTCAAAAAGAATTCAAGTGGTATGAAGAAAAACTGATCACCTCTAGCCCGGAAGGGGATTTCACACTGCTGGTCAGAGGCAGGGAAATTCAAACCGCCACAGCCTCCGAAATCCGTGAACTGGAATCAAAGAGCGGAGAATACGAGATTTTCGTGGATTTTTCAGGCCGCAGATTCAGCATTCAGGGCTCGGAAGTGCCGGTCTTCAAGAAAAAAGTGCTGGTGCCCCTGCTGCTGGAATTTCTAAGGCAGCCCGGACGTGTGATCAAATCGCAGGAAATATTCGAAACAGTCTGGGGCAGAAAATACAATCCCGAATCAGATGGAGGCGCGCTGCGCAAGACCATCTCCCGCCTGCGGGAAATGCTTGGAGACAACAAGCGCGAACGTTTCATCTGCTCTGCTTCTGAAAAGGGCTGCTACTTCTTCAACCCGCAAGTCAACTACTGCATTATCATTCCACAAGCACGTAATTAATTGAATCTCACAAATTCAGCATTCAACATTTAACATTTCCAACTACTTCCCGCTAAGAGGCACAACCGGGAAAATTGCACAATAATCCACTTGCCTGTTGAAAAAATACGACCCTTTTTCACTGGCTGAACAGATGAAATGCCCGCCTTTAACGTCGCCCAGGATCTGCCTTAACCTGAAAATCGACCTGCGCAGAGGGCTGCCGTCCACTTCAGGATCGAATTCACAGCCCCAGACAGCCGCAAAAATTTCGTCCGAACTGAACACATGTCCGGGGTTTGAAACCATCTGCTGCAGCAGTTTTGCGAGCACTTTCTTGGAAAAAAGCGGAACTTCCCTGCCTCTGATGGAAATATATGACTTCTCAAAATCCATGAATATCTCATATTCGTTTCTGCGTGATCTAGCCAGTTCGATTTCCGAAGCTCCGGCAATGATCCCGTCATTTCCAGGCAGAAACAGCCTGATCCTGTCCGCGCCTTTTCCGCTTTGCCTGCTTTCAAATTCAGACAGCTCCTTTTTCAGCATTTTCTGGGTGGAAAGCGGTAGTTTATCAAGCATTTCCAGATGGTCTGCATAGCACTGTTCAGCCCGTCCGTCACCAGAAGAGCGGTACAGCAGATACAGGAAAAAGTAATTCGAGGCAGACAGGATGGAGTTCCTGGCCTTTTTCGAAACTTCGCAAACCGAAGTCAGCATGTCCTCCGATTCACTTACATATCCTGTCAGGAGCTGCAGCTTGCCATAGTGCATCCTGACAAAAGCCAGGGTGACCGGTGTATCGAGTTTCTCGAAAATCTTGAGGGCTTTCTTCAACTGGTTCCTTGCTTTTCCGAACTGCCCAAGCTGCATCTGAATATTGCCTGCTTCCCTGCTGGCATATCCCTGTTCAACTTCAAGATCAAGTGCCTCAGCCTGTTCGAATGCTGATGAAAGATGTTCGAGAGCCGGCTCCGGCTGTCCTCTCCGATTCTCTATGCAGGCGAGATTGATCATCGAATTCACCAGATTGCGCCTGTCATCGATCCGCATCAGCAGGTCCCTGGCTTCATTTAGACATGCCAGAGACCTCTCAAGGTCGTTCAGCATCAGGAAAAACCAGGATTCAGTAAGAAGAGTGCCAGCCAGGGGGCCTGTGGCACCGCAGGTACGCTGTATTTCTTCGGCCAGTCCGAAGCATTCCCGTGCTTTTTCGCATCTCCCCTGCGGATACAGGCAGCTCGCATAGTTAGCCAGGATTCTGGCTTTGATGAGCGGATGATCCATAATGGCCGGACTGGACAAGGCCTGCAGGAAATATTTTTCCGCTGTCTCCGCATCTCCCAGCCAGTCATAGGAACTGGCGATAATGGCGATTGCATTTAAATACTGCTCGGATTCGAGACCCATGGAAACCGCATCTCTGAACTGCCTGATCGCCAGCGCACCCTGATCGCGATAATAATTCATCAATCCGGAAAGATAGGCGTATTCGGCTCTGCTGTGGATAGAGTCAAGCAGAGATTCGGCTTCACGGTAAGCGCCCCTGATGATCAAAAATTCGATCCTGCAACGGATAAGTTCCTGATTCCTGTACTCTCCGCACTCCGAAATAACCTGCGACAGAAGATTATCGAATCTTACCGCTCCTTCATTGAGGAGCTGGAATTTTTTACCAAGCAGGATAATCTGATCTACAGCCGTTGTCAGCATGCCTGCTTCCAGAAAATGATAGTAGGCTTCCAGCTGTTCATCGATCCCTGCATTTTCCAGGCAAAGATCCACTGCAATCTGTCTGTGGATCATTAAAACTGCCTCTACGTCGGATTTTTCCTTGATGTGCTCCCTGAAAATATCGTGGAGGAAATATCGTCCGGATAGATCTGTGTCAACAAGATATCTGTTCAGAAGCTTTTTCAATGCAGACCGATGCTCTTCGTTCCTGCAGCCAGGGAACTGCTTTACTGGAGCTCTCATGAACGAAAGGGATGTAAGTATTTCTTTTTCAACTGCTGACAGATTTTTCCAGATCTGGTCTAACAGCTCAAATTCGCATTCAGTTGATTCAAGAAGTGTTTCCAGTGCATTACTGTCGTTTCTGGAAACGCTCAGGCTCATTTTGATGAAAAAAGGATGGCCTTTCACTTTTTCGAACAATTTATCCCTGGAAACGCTTTTCAGATCGCTGGAATCCCTCAGCAGGTGAGAAGCCATTTCCCATGTCTCATTGAAGTCCAGCCCGCCAAGCCGCAGCTCAAACACTTCAATCAGTTTCAAGGCCGGAATTTCAGGTCTGTTTCTGGAAATGAGCACCAGCCTGGCCTGCTGGAAATAATCTATAGCTTCAGTAATGAATTCCTGAACTTCAGAGTTCTCAATCAGCTGAAAATCGTCGATGAACAGAATAATCCCGTTTTCCTCAAGCATTTCTGCGAGTTGATTCGGCAGCCTGGAAACACTGGCAAGGTATTTTTTTCTGCCTGTCAGCCTGACTGCCTGTTCAATTATTTCAGAAGAAAAATCTGAAAAGTTCCATCCTGCAAGACATTTGATAAAGATCAGGCGGCCGCTTGTCTTTTGATCTACCTGAAGATTCTGATAAAGCTTTACAGCCAGAGCAGTTTTTCCGATCCCGCCGATCCCTGCGATTAAAATCACCCGCCGCTCTGAGAAAGCTTCCTGAAGCTGGTTTTGTTCAGCAATTCTACCGCAGAAAAATCTGGAATCATCTGCTGGATTTTCAAGCTCATCAGCATGTCTGTTCATACTCATAGGATATTACAATTCCGCGGATTTTGCATCAATCGCAACAAACCCACTGTGCAAAAAAAAGGGGGTTGGATAACCCCTGTGCAAAAATCCTGAGGGTGGGAGTGCAAAAGCTTGTGCGCTTGTCGAAGTTCTGCTTTTCCTAATGGCGGGAGCGGATATGTTTGGCCGGCCCCGCCGGATCTTTGGCGCTCACCTCTCAGGTGAACGCATCCACTTATCTTGTCCTATTTCCAATTATGGGCAGATCGTCGAGAGATTCAACTGATACCCCGCGGCATTCTGTTCCAAATTAGACTTGCTCGATAATTCTTGTTACCATTTCTCCATGAAATTCTACTCTATCGGATATGGCGGCAGGTCTCCGGATGAACTGCTCGCCACACTTACTGAAAATGGAGTGAAATCAGTGGCTGACGTGCGGATCGCACCATACGCCGCGATCAGGGATTTCTCGTATTCTTCGAACCCTGAAAAGGGAATTTCAGCTCTGCTCAAAAGCCGCGGGATCGATTACATCCATCTGGAAGAAATGGGTAACCTGCTCAGGCACGATCCTGACTGGCAGCGGAAGTACAGCCTGCTCTGGGATCGCTGCGGCGACCTGCTGACAGGAAGGCTCTTTTCACTGCAGCCGCCTTTCTGCCTGCTCTGCGCTGAGCGTAAAATCAAAGAGTGCCACAGACTGATTATCGCTGATTACCTTGTAAAACTCGGACACGAGGCTGTTCACATCTCCTGACCCTTCCAACTGAAGCAGATTGCAGCAGATTGTAACTGGATAATTTTCCGTTTCCGGAGATGATTATTTTAAGAATCATCAAATAAGGAGTTTGTATGAAACGCATAACAGTAATCATCTCTCTGCTTTTCTTCCTGATGTTCAGCCTGGAAGCTTTTTACAGGTTTCCAGCTGTAGCAAAATCCAGGGAAAACAATGGAAAAACTTATGCCATTGCAGTGAACAAGGTATTCTTTAATCCCTCAGATCCGGCTAACGACAAATGGCAAAACGTCCTGCAGAAGCTGATTGAAAAACACAGTGCTGAAGTCTTTATTTATGAAGGCAAACCTGACACCTGCACGGAACTGAAAGAAAACCTGAAGAATCTTCACCCTTATTATGTATGTTTTCTCAGCAAACCCAATGATTGCGAACGTGATTTTGCCGAATCTGTGATCCGCTGCATGGCAGGCCTGGAAAATGCCCCATACGACGGAGCTGTCTGGGCTATCTTCACTGCTTACAATGCCGACGATGCCCTGAAAATGGTTGATGCACAGCCACTTGAACTGAAGGAAACTCTTTCCCACGCAGGCTCAGGCTGGCTGGACTTTTTCGATTGCGGCACCTCCTTTTCGGAGGGCGTGCAGTATGACAAATGGGTCAAGGAGTCCGGCAAACAGACCGCGAAAGTGAAAGGTCCTGCCGATACGACGGATGAATGGGTGAAATGCGTCAATTCCAACCAGGTGGATCTGCTGTCCACCAGCGGACACGCTTCTGAAAAAAACTGGATGATGGGATATTCCTATTCAAGCGGCACAGTGGCTGTGAAAGGCAACGGGATGCTGCAGGGGACTGCCAGTGACGGTAAAATCTATGATATATCCACAGACAACCCCAAAGTGTATTACTCGCCTGGCAACTGCCTGATCGCACATATTACCGCCAGTCAGGAATGCATGGTTTTATCCTGGATGCATAATGGATGCTACCAGTTCTTCGGCCATCTGGAAACTCAGAACAGGACCTGCACAGCCTGGGGCATTGCGGTATATTTCTTCTACCTGCAGGATACTTATACTTATGCAGAAGCAGTCCATGCAAACCGGATCGCATCACGTTATCTCAACCAGAAATATCAGACTGGCTCAGAGCAGTCCGGATACAATCGATGCCTGGGAATCACAATGCTCTATGGAGACCCTGCCTGGGAAGTGAAGATGAAGAGAACAATGGATCCGCTGTATGTTCCATCGTATACCGTAACAGAACTTGGCGAAGGTAAAATGCAGATCACTGCCACTGTCCTGTTTAATAAACCGTTCAAGCAGAATCTGACTTCATGCAAGCCGCCTGTGATTCTTCTTCCCTGGTCGATCTCCGGTTCTACTGTGGAACAGTCGAATGCCAAGGAAACTATAGTAGGGAGCAATTTCATCATGCTGGATCTGGACAGCATGGAAATTCAGGCTGGACAAAAAGTTACTGCGACTGTCAGCTGCAGTTCGGCAGAATAGAGGTTTCAATCGAACCTTAGCGGGAGTAAAATAAACAAATTCGTTCTTTAAGGAGTGCACCATGAGAACAACCTTGATCCTGTTAATGATTGCTGCAGCCGCTTTATCTGCCGCCTCTCCCGCAACTGCTTATAAAACAATGATCCCTGCCGGAAAGAGCGCCATAGTTCATATCTCCAATGGATCGGTTTCCGATACTCAGCTACCTGAAGAGCCGCTTGACGCTACCACACTGGAGGCCGTGAAACGGGCTCCAGCGTGGCTTTACTGGGAACTTATCAGAAATTTATCGCTGCTGCAGCCTGACTTGAGGATCAAGTGTGCTGAACTGATTCTGAATGCTCAAGATCCTTATATTGATGAAATCGCGTTCTGCGTTGCGCATCTTGCTCCGGAAGACTTGTCCCGGATGGACCTTTCACTGATTCAGAAAAACGCAATGCTGATCTATGAAACTGCCGGACAGCTGAAATACGTAAAAATCATCGATCACGGGATAGCCGGAATTGACAGAGATTATTATTCGACAACAAGTTACCGCGTGGGTAACGGCAAGAAAATCTGTGTGAATGAACTGCCTCGCGACATCTATTACTGGTACATAGTGCACCCGAAAATCACCAGGGAGCTGCCTGATTACATCGATCCAGCCACTGGAGAACACGGAGAGCCGGGTGCTGGTGTTTTCTGGCGCGATTATCTTTATAACCACAATGATCCAGGCAGACTGCTACTGAAAAACATTCTCTCCACCTGCGAAGTGCTCTGGTGCGGGAAAAAAAATGACCCTGACAACGGCGCGATCGGCGCTATCAGCCAATGGCTCAAAGAAAACATCAAATTTTGCACACCTCCGAAGCGCCAGTTCCAGCCTGTGCGGGTTTATAATTTTCACGAGGGCCGCTGCAGCGAATGCGGCTACCTGAACACAGCGGCAGCCAGGACTGCCCTGATTCCATGCCTCCTTTCCACAGCCTATGCCGACAATCATAAATGGAATGAATTCTATGACAGACGCTGGATTCAGTGGGAACCGATCGGAATGATGATGGATGCGCCTGGGACATATGATAAATGGAAGGATTTTCCGGTCACAGGCGTTTTCAACTGGCGCGGAGACGGGTATGTCTGGAATTCGACAGATCACTATAGCGCTGCCTGCAAACTCAGAGTCAGGCTGACTGATCTTTCAGGTAATCCTATCGACGGAGCGCAGGTGATCGTGGACAATCCCGGCGGATACCCGAAGGAGCGCTGCCTGTGGAGCTACACGGACAATAAAGGAGAATGCAGTCTCAATCTTGGAGATGAACTGCAGACCTTTGAAGCCAGAATCAGGAGCGGGATCGGGCTGATCGACGGAAAATTCAAGATCAACCGGAGCATCACAGCTGAAGTTTACACCTGGTCGCCTGTTTATTATGGACAGATCCGGAAGCCTGCTGCGGTTCCTTTTGAATTGAAATGTCCTGACGGGATGCAGCTTGATTTTTCCGTGACTGTTGAATCCGAGTTGCTCCAGGGCCAAAATCCGGATGATAACAGCACTTTCTGCCTGACACAGGCTGGAAAAATCGATCTTTATCTGTGCGATGCGGAGAATTATGCCAGATATCTGTCAGGAATGCAGTTTTCTGCCGCTCTGGTCCTTAAAAACGTTTCCTCTCTGCATAGTTCAGTCAAAATTCCCGCTGAAGGAAACTGGTATCTGATCTTTTCCAATGAAGGCAAAGTGAACGCTGCAGAATGCATCAAGGCAAAGGTGGAATGCAGCTTCTTGTAACTTGAATCAGATCTGTTGTTCTCCCATAATTGCCTTAACCCAGAAGCAAATCTTTTTGAAAGGAGATGAATCGGAAAACAAAGGCCGCTTCTGATGATAAGCATAAAAGTTAAGGAGGATTGCAGAAGTGTTGAAAAAGTTTTTAGGAATGTCACTGGTACTTGCTCTGATCCTGGTAACAGCCGATTCGGCGATGGCAGACTCACCGTTTGTCTATGGCGGAACAATGAAAGTTGAGGCATTAACGTCTCTTTGCACGCTGTTGCCGCTGAAGCCGATTGAATACACTGCTACTTTCGGTGGAAAAACGGCTCTGGAGACATTGGACAGAATGCTCGCTTTCAAGGAAGAAGCGCTTAAGAGAACCATGAAAATGGCTAATGAAGGATGGCCGGGTATTGATGAAGAGTATCTCTACTTCACTATCACTTATATTGTCAATGGCGGAGATGTCTATTCCGCGAAACTGGCTGCTACAGTATCATTCAAGAAAACTCCGGTCTGCCCGGATGGCGCAGTCTGCCCTCTGCCTTATTTTCCGTATCCTTTTGTGATTGAAGAAAACATAAAGGGTTTATATTTGTCTTCTGCGGATGCTTTTAAAGCAATTCATGGATCAGGCTCTCCTTTGTATACGATAAAAGCAAGAGCCCTGAAGAATGCTGAAACAGTCTGGTCCAAACAGGCTGCAGGTCTGGATATGTCAAGCTGCAAATGCGAACTGGAAATCTTTGTGATCAGTGACAAGAGCACTTCCAAGACAATCCGGCCAACCAAGTTTTATCCGGTAGTGAATGTAAAAGTCTGGATCAAGAACTGCTGGCTTCCTTCTCCGGAAAATACTCCAGGTAATGACGTTTTCGAGTTCAGCGAGGGTCCGGGCGGATCATACAGCCAGTTGGACAAGGCGATCAAGGCCGCGGAAAAATATGAGCCGACAGCAGTGAAAAAGGCTCTGGAATCAGCTTCAGCGCATTTCAACGTATCCCTGGATCTTCTGGAATACAGCACAGAGTGCACAGCAGAGCCCGGCGGTTGGTGGTGATTTCAAGTTAAACCTAATAATCAGGAGGATTATGAAAAAATAGTTTTCATTAATATACTGCCCCATACTTAAAGAAGCAGGGAAACCTGCTTCTTTTTTATCAGATTGATTATATGCTCCCGCTCCGCAGCATTCATTTCATTCGGGCTGCTTGGGGAAGTAACGCTGCAGCTCTGCAGGCACATACCATTTTTCGATGTTATAGAAAATGCCGATCTTGGTCGGTTCTATTCCGTGAAAGCGCTTGTCCACTGCCCAGAACTCTTCCATACTTTCCAGAAAAGTGTAAGGCTGATCAGCATGGATTATCCGATGTATCCTGTGATAGATTTCCTTCCTCTTTGTCATGTCTACTGTAGTCCTGCCTTCCTCAAAAAGCCTGTCCACTTCAGGATTTTTGTATGAAGAAAAATTATTTCCTCTCCGGCCCGGCTCAGGGATATTTTTCGACTCCCAGATCATGGAATAATCATCCGGATCATCCAAGCCCATCCAGAAAGACAATCCTGCTTCAAAATCACACTTCTTCATTTTTTCCCAGCTGACGGTCGGTTCAAAATACTCAACCCTGATTTTCAGGCCGATGTCTTCCCAGCATTTCTTGACCAGGGCAGCGATCAACTTTTCAGTTGCTAAATATGCATAAGAAAGTACTATTTCCTGGCTTTCCCTCCAGCCTGCTTCCGAAAGCAGAGCTCTGGCTCCTGCAGGATCAAAAGGCAGCGGTTTCACTGTTTCATCATAGCCCCAGCAGGCTCTGGAAAAAGGGCCTGCATGGACAGATCCGTAACCGTGATCGATTTCGCGGATGATCTGTTCCCTGTCAATCGCCATGGTCAGCGCTTGTCTGACACGCAGGTCCTGGAATTTAGGCAATGCCAGGTTGTAGGCAATATAGGAAAAGCTGCTGGAAGGGTAATGATAGATGTTGAAGCGATTTCTGAATTCAGCATCCACCTGCTTGGTATACTGATCGCAGTTCAGAGAGGAAACGTCTATCTCTCCTCTCCGCAGAGCAAGAAATTTCATTGAACTGTCTGGTATGATTCTGAGAATATACTGCTTTAAAAAAGGTCGACCGTCAAAATAACCTTCGTTTGCTGTCAGCCTGATCTGTTCGTCCGGAATCCATTCTGAAAAGCGGAAGGGACCTGTGCCGATGAGATAGCTGCCGGGCGATGCGGTTTTCAAATTTTCCCGCTCCAGAACATGTTTGGGAAGTATATAAAATAACCACTGCGAAAGTGCAGGTGCGTAAGGAGTATCGTATCTGATCCTCACAGTCATGTTATCCAGGGCTTCAACTGTTTGAATATGCATGAAAGTGTCTCTGAGATAACACTCTGTGCTCTTATCCATGATTTTCTGATATGTGGACATCACATCTGAAGCCTCGAATTTTACTCCATCATGCCATTTCACGCCTTGTTTCAGGTGAAAAACCAGTGTTTTTCCGGCATCCTTAAACTCCCAGCTCTCGGCAAGATCACCGGTCCACTCGTTGTTGCAGTTCCTCTTGAGCAGGCTGTTGAAGATCAGGCCGATCACCCATGTCGCGTCGGCTTCAGGTGCAGTCAGAGGGTTGAGCGTAGTCGGGTTCAGTGAAAGCGTATCAATGATGCAATCGCCATAGGCAGGCGACTGGTCTGCAAGTTTTTCCACAATCTTGGGCGGGTCTTTTACTGCAGATACTTGAGGTGATTCTCCACAACCTGTCAGAAACAGCATTGATATGATTATCAAGCACATCAGTTTCATGATTATATTATATACTAAATGCTGATGGGACTCCGATCCTGCTCTGCTCAAAATCACCTGCAGGTTAACACTGCCCGGCAGTGCTCTTTTCATTCGGGCTGCTTGGGGAAGTAACGCTGCAGCTCTGCAGGCACATACCATTTTTCGATGTTATAGAAAATGCCTGTCTTAGTCGGAACAATACCATGGAACCGCTTGTCTACCGCCCAGATGGAATCGAGGCTTTCCACAAAAGTGTATGGCTGTTCGTCCTCGATTATTTTGTGGATTTTGTGATAGATTTCTTTCCGTCTGGCCGGGTCTATGGTAATTCTGCCTTCTTCGAAAAGCCGGTCCACTTCAGAATTTTTATATGAGGAAAAATTGTAACCATTCCCACCGGATTCAGGGATATTTTTCGTCTCCCAGATCAGCGAGTAATCGTCCGGATCTTCAAAACCAACCCAGGAAAAATATCCGGCTTCAAACTCCAGTTTCTGCATTTTGTCCCAGAATACAGTCCATTCAAAAGATTCGACTTTGACATTCAATCCAATCTCTTCCCAGCATTTCGCTATCAACGCTGCGATCAGCTTGGTTGTTGCAAAATACGGATAAAAAAAGACTATTTCCCCGGTTTCCTTCCAGCCTGCTTCTCGAAGCAGCGCTTTGGCACCGGCTGGATCGTAAGGCAACGGCTTTACGGTTTCGTCATAAGCCCAGCAGGTCCTGGAAAACGGTCCTGCATGCACTGAACCGAACCCGTGATTTATCTCCCGGATGATCTGTTCCCTGTCGATTGCCATGGTTAAAGCCTGTCTGATACGCCTGTCCTGGAATTTCGGCAAAGCCAGATTATAGGCGATGGAGGAAAAGGCGTTGTCCGGGAAATGAAAGATATTAAAGTGTTTTTTAAAATCCTCAGTATCGCTGTGTTTAGTGTATTGATCGCAGTTCAGGCTTGATGCGTCGATCTCGCCTCTCTGCAGAGACAGGAATTTCATGGATTCGTCTGGTGTGATGCGGATGATGTACTGCCTGAGAAACGGTTTACCGTCGAAATAGTCATCATTGGCATTCAAAATGATCCGCTCATCAGGGATCCACTCTGAAAAGCGGAAGGGACCTGTGCCGATCGGAGACCGGTTCCAGTGCTCGGTTGTCAGATCTTCTTTCTCCAGAATATGCTTGGGAATGATCGTGAACCACCACTGGGACAAAGCAGGTGCATAAGGAGTGTCATATGTGATTCTGATGGTCAGCGGATCGAGCACTTCCACTGTGTCTATGTGCGTGAATATATCGCTGAAATAGCATTCCGAACTTTTATCCAGGATTTTCTGATAGGTGAACAGCACATCCTCAGCATTGAATCCGACTCCGTCATGCCATTTTACCCCAGGTTTCAGATGGAATGTCAGAATTTTTCCTTCGCCTGTCTGTTCCCAGCGCTCAGCAAGATCTCCTGCCCATTCGTCGTTTCCGTCTTTTTTCACCAGGCAGTTGTAGATCAATCCTATCACCCACTGAGCATCTGACTCAGTCGCTGTCAACGGGTTGAGAGTGGCAGGATTCGAGGAAATTGTATCGATTATACAGTCGCCATAGGCTGGAGACATATCAGGAGTATTTTCCGCAACTTCGGATGTAGCGGTGGATTTAGACAAGGGAGGAGCTTCTCCGCATCCTGTCAGAAACATTATGAAGCAGATTATCAGGATCAGTAATCTCATGTTTTTATTATATACCATTAAAAATATGTGTGCAGGATTTTGTAACTGGATTACTGTTTTTAGCCGGATATAATCGCTTTAAGACAAGAAATCGCAATAGAATCCTTCGCAGGAATTAACACGAACTGAAGGGGGGTCAGCGAAGCGAAATATGGGTTCTGAGCGGTTTCTAAAAGTCCACAAGGAAACAAGAGGAGGCAAGTGATGAAAAAGAATCTGATGATGCTGCTGGCTGGAGTGGTTTTCTTTCTGGCAGCGGGAAACGCGTATGCGTCTTACACGAGCGTGGTGAACGTGCATGTCTGGGATAAGGTAAATCCGGCTCACGACACGCACTATACTTATCTGCAGGGTCTGTTCAAGACTTATGCGGACGCTGTAGCTAATTCGCAGAAAAACACTGAAACAGCGGTGACACTCGCCAAGATCGAGGCCGAGAAACTGCTGAAGATTCCCCAGGATGCAATGGATTACAAGGTTAAAAATACTGCTTCTGTGAGAGATTCACAGGAAGCCAATGGGGATCAGAAAATCCAGGCCCCGGCAACTCTTCCGGATAATGACTGGAATCCAGACCTTGGCGGTACATTCACCAGTATCGTAAATGTGAAAACCTGGCTTAAAAGCAATCCTGAAAAATCAACAAATTACGTTTACCTGCAGGGGACTTTCGACAATCAGGAAAAAGCCCTGGAAGCCGCAAAGGCCAATACTGAGATCGCAGTTGAAGAAGCTTTGAATGAAGCTGAGATCCTGATGAATACTGGTATTGAAAATCTGGATCATTCAGTGACCTATGCCACTTCATTGAACGAATTGAAGGGCTTACATCCGGTCGGCACTGTCAAGTACAAGCCGGTAGTGCGCGTGACAGTCTGGATCAAGAACTGCTGGGTTCCAAATTACGTGCCTGACCCGGATCAGACATTCGTGAAGGATGAATGCGCTGATGGAATTTTCACCAATCTCGACGAAGCGATTGCCGCAGCCAAGAACTATCAGCTGACCGCAGTCCATAAAGCATTGGAACTGGCTGCTGAGCATTTCGGCATGAACGCTAATGCCCTGCAGTACAAAGTTGAATTCACAGTCTACACTGTTGGTGGCGTAATCACACCCGAGTCAGAGAAGATTGCAGCTGAAAAATCAGTCAAATTCATTCCAGTCGTGCGTGTGACAGTCTGGATCAAGAACTGCTGGGTTCCCAATTATGTGCCTGATCCTGATCAGACTTTCGTGAAGGATGAATGCGCAGAAGGTATCTTTACCAGTTCCGACGAAGCAATCGCCGCAGCCAGGAAGTATCAGCAGGTTGCAGTGCACAATATCCTTCAGCTGGCTGCCGAGCATTTCGGGATGAACGCGAATGCATTGCAGTATAAAGTCGAATTCACGGTTTACGCTGTAGGTGGAGTGATCTAAGTCTGCACTAATATTGAAACGATATAAATATCCAAGGAGGATTATGAGAGGATAAATCAAAATTTCAGCCCCCCATACTATTGGTCAGAAACATTTAATTTACAAATTGGTAAATTCAAATGTAACAGTCCAAAAGGAAGCAGGGAAACCTGCTTCTTTTTTGTTTTTAGTCAACTTAAATTCAGACATGTTAAAATAGTTCCTGGAGGAGTAATGCTTGAAATAAACAAAATCCGCAAAGCCGAACTTCACTGCCACCTGGACGGCATTCTTGACCCTCAGATGCTCAAAGAACTGATCGCAGAAGGTCATGACATGGGCGTTAATGTCGATAAATTTACTTCAATCTGGCCTGTGAAATCAAGGGCAGAATGGTTCGGCAATTACATGACTCTGACCCAGCAAATCTATCAAAACGAACGGCAGCATCTGATCCTGAAAAAACACATTCAACGGCTGATCAGGCAGAATGTGGCTTATACCGAGATCTTTGTTTCAGGCATTCTTTTCTCATATCCGACAGTCGAGGAAACGATCGGTGAATTCAGGAGGCTGCGCGAGTCCGCGGATCATGCTGCTGGCGGTAAAATCCAGGTGGAATTCCTGGTCTGCGTGGTGCTTTCCCACCCTGAGAAGTTTGAGCGCCAGCTGACCAGAATCATTCCTTTATCCAAATCAGGACTGATCTGCGGGCTGGCCTTATCCAGTGAAGATGCAGGCAATTTAATCGTTTTTGCTCCAGGCGTGGAAAAAGCGCGCCAGGCAGGACTGAAGCTGGAAGCGCATGCAGGTGAAATGCTCGGACCAGACAATGTCTGGAACACAATCCTCACCCTGCAGCCGGATCGCATCGGCCATGCTGTAGGTGCTTTTCAGGACCGGAAGCTTATCGATCACATCATCAGAAACGACATTCATATAGAGATGATGCCGCTTGGAAATACGATCATCGGAAATGTCAGAAGCGTCAAAGATCATCCAGTCAGTATCGCCAGGAACCTGGGAATGAATTACAGCATCAATACTGACGATCCCGGCCCGCAAGGTAATTACCTGAACGACGACTACAGGGCTCTGGCTGAGCTTGGATTTACTGAAACCGATTTCAACAGGATTTTCCAGAATTCAAACAGATCGCGCTTCAGACTGAGAAACTGTCCGAATCATTCCGTTGGATCAGGCAGAGTGGCGAGTTAACGCATCGTGCCGCCGTAAATGTCTGTGATTCTGCCGGCTGCGGGAGTGCCGCAGGCCTCGATTTCAGCCATGAATTTCCAGGTTTTCCCCGGCCCCAGGCTGAGGGCGTTGTCCATGATCAGTCCCACCAGGTTTTGATCCCTGTTGTAGAGGCTGACCTTCACCAGCAGATACCAGTAAGTCCTGTCCGAGCGGTTCTGGACTATGCCCGTGAAGTATGGAATGTTGCCGATTTTCTCGAATCTGGTCGAGGTGATCCTGATCCCAGGGCATGAATCAAAAGTAAGAAAATCTGCTGTTCCAGTTGTTTTCTTGGCATGGTGTACTATCCGGCGATGTTTCACCGTGGTTTTGGGCTTGGCAGTCGGCTTTACCGCCTGCAGGGTGGAGGCCTGCGCTGTTGGAGCGGGTGCTGGGCCTGCCGCTTGCATGACTTCAGCCGGCTTGGCCGCTTGTATTTCGCCAGTGCCTTCTGCGAAAGCCCGGAACGAGAACAGTATCAGCAAAAGGATAAATGGTTTCATCTCGAATCCTCCGATCAAAGCCGTCTGATCTATTCTACCATGCAAGGACTGTATGTGAAAACAGATGCGGGTAATGTGGCACTATGGGATTTCATCGGCCGCCAGGCGCATGCCGGAGCCAATGTCCCTGCCATTCGGGGATCTGCTGTTATACAATCGAGATGCTGATCTGCAGTTTATGGGTGAATTGTAGTGGCTCCCGCCCCGCTGAACCCCTGTCGGGTTATCGCCCTGATTTTGCGAGCTTGCCGCTGAAGCTGCTTTGTAATAATCACCGCCGACACCCCAATCCTGGCACCATTCCGATTCATTGCCGCTCATGTCATACAGACCCCAGGCATTGGGTTTCCTGGTCCCGACATCACGGCATATTTCCCCGCTGTTTTCCTCATACCAGCAGAAGTCGCCATCCATTTTATCGCCCCAGTAATATTCAGTGGTAGTCCCAGCCCTGCAGGCATATTCCCACTCCGTTTCAGTGGGCAGGCGGAAGGCATGGCCGGTTGCTTGATTCAACTTACTGATGAATTCCTGGCTGTCATCCCAGGAAATGTTGTTCACAGGTATTTTAGCACCTTTATAAAAAAATCTGGGGTTGGTTACTGCAACAGCCTCCCACTGCTCTTCGGTCAATTCGTATCTGCCTAGATAAAAGCCTTTGCTTATTTTTACAATATGCTGCGGCTGTTCATAGTAGGCTCCTTTAACACTGCCTTTAACAGACTGGCCGGGCGGGATCCAGACCATTTCCAGTTTCACATTGTTCCCAAGGAGAATGGTTTTGACTGTTCCTGAAGTTGTCGCACTTTCCGCTTTCACTTCAGAGCTGGTCATAGATAAATCATTGCTCTCAGCTTTGGTTTTGCAGCTCATACTCTTGTCTTGGTCATAATATATTTTCGCAAGCACCTGGCTGATCAGTCTATAATTTTCTTCGCTGTTGCATTGTTTTGCATGGTCCAGCGCTGTCAAACCGAGTAAGTCCCTTGCTGTAGGGTCGGCTCCATTATCGAGCAATATCTCAACGATTTCAGAATGCTCCGCTTTTTCAGAGGCGAGCATCAACGGGGTGCGGCCATATTCATCACTGCGGTTCACTGAAACTTTCATTCCTATGTATTTCAAGAGATCGTCTTTTTTGCCGCTACTGCAAGCATATTCCAGGTCATGGCCATATCTTCTGTTGTTGTAGTAAGTCAGCTCCCTGTCGTAGTCTGCCCCAGCCATCTTCAAGATCGAGATAGTTTCCTGCTTTTTGTCGGAATCTCCATAACTGCCGCAGGCTTTCAGCAGGGCTGTTTCACCGTGCTTATCCGGCAGGCTGACAACGGCACCCTTGGAAAGCAGAAATCTGACCATCTCAGGGTTCGCTCTGCCTGCTGCAATCTGAAGCGGAGACCCGCTGCAACCATACTCCTGTTCAGCAGTGTCCAGGTAGTTGAGCTCCGCACCTCTGGAAACCGCGAGTCCGGCATTTTTCAGGTCTCCGGTGATCGCAGAGCTCCATAAAAGCAGGTCTGCACTCAGCCTGTCAGGACAGGGATCAATGCCTTTTGAAGCGATGAGGTCTGCAATATCGCTGCGCTTCATTCTTACAGCTAATACATAGGGAGTAAAGCCCTTTCCGTTTTTGCCGGCAAGGTCTGAACCTGACCTGATGAGCGCTTCTGGAATGGCGCAATCTGTATCTGATCTGCAGGATGAGAGAAACCGCATCAAGGAGTTGTTTCCGTTCTGATCCCTGATGTTGGGATCAGCGCCTGATTCGAGCAGAGTATTGACTGCATCGACTGACTTTGCTTCGCAAGCCACCATAAGTGCAGTACTTCCATTCTTGCTTTGATCATTGATCCGGGCTCCGCGCTGAATCAGTATTTTGATTACATCCGGATAACTCCATTTGGCTGCATACATCAGCATGGTAAATCCGTCCTCATTACCTGGAAATGCGGTCCGCCCTCTCACCGCAGTAACTGAAGAACCCTTACTGAGAAGCAGGTCGGCAATTTCTTTCTTTCCGCCTGCCAGGGCCAGCAGCAGTGGTGTACAGCCATTGCTGTCGGAACTGTCGATGCATGCACCGTCTTCGATCAGCTGCCTGGCGATTCTGTCCCGCCCGCAGGTTATGGCAATTGACAGCGACGAATTTCCCGATCTGTCGCACAGATCAAGACTGCAGCCTTTTGTTCTGACAAGCAGTTCAGCAATCTCATCCAGTCCGATGATCAATGACAGGATCAATGGGGTCCGTCCGCTTACGTCGGCTGCATTCATGTCTGCTCCGGAATCGATCAGGCTGCGGATTTCATTGCTGCATTCCCGGGATGTTTCGGTATTATATAGGTACAG
>JAQTZZ010000059.1 GCA_028687545.1 Candidatus Wallbacteria bacterium | reverse complement strand
CGCCAGTCCTTTATGAGCTAAAACCATCGTGATCGCTGCTGTCAATGTCGTTTTTCCGTGATCAATGTGGCCGATCGTTCCCACGTTGACATGCGGTTTGTTCCGTTCAAATTTTTCCTTTGCCATCCGAACCTCCTAGCTTTATTTTCTAAGATTTTCCTGTATTGCCGCTCAATTTATCAAGTCGAACCTCAAATTGCAAAAATAGTGGAGCCCGAGACCGGGGTTGAACCGGTGACCTTATCCTTACCAAGGATACGCTCTACCACCTGAGCTACTCGGGCCCCTTAGATTATAATTGGAGTGGTGGAGAGAGATGGATTCGAACCATCGTAGGCGCTGCCAGCGGATTTACAGTCCGCCCCCTTTAGCCACTCGGGCATCTCTCCACGTAATTCCTGGAGCCGGTGATGGGACTCGAACCCGCAACCTACTGATTACAAGTCAGTTGCTCTACCAATTGAGCTACACCGGCCGATCAAGCGCATTAATTCTAAGGGGAGTGGTTTCGGCAGTCAATGGTAATTACACCTGATTACATCAAAATACTAATCATTTTCTTTGATTATCTTGTGATTTCACATGATACAAGCGATTAGTTAATAATTAGCCCTGGTACCTGCAGACTAAAAATTGATTACTGCTCCACAGGTAATTTGTCCAGATTCGACCATTCACTGAACCCGCCGTCATAGTTCCTGACATTCTTCAGTTCCAGCAGATAGCGCAAAGTGAAATAGGTATGAGCAGACTGCAGACCCTGCCCGCAGGTGGTGATTACCGGTGTGTCAGCATTGATTCCTGACAGACGGTAACTTTTCGTCAGTTCTTCCATGCTTTTCCAGGTTCCATCACCCTGCAGGTCCATTTCCCAGCTATGGTTGATTGCACCAGGGATATGTCCCTTCCTCTTCCAATCGCCTTTTTCTCCTTTGAACATTTCAGAGGACCTGGCGTCTACCAGTAAAGCAGTCTTTTTGATTACTGCATCTTCCACGTCCGGCAATTGGGCCCGAATCTTCTCATCAACGGAACCTCCGAGGTAGATCCGGGGCAGGATTATCGGGTAATCCTGGGTCAGAATCAGTTGTTCACCCTGCCATTTACTATAACCGCCATCAAGGATTGCAGAAGTTCTATGCCCAATAGAATCAAGTGCCCAGATCAGATATGTGGCATAGAAATCGCTATTCTCACCGTATACCACCACGGTTGTGTTTCTGGCAATCCCCAGCCGTCCCAGAATCAGGGAGAATACCTCAGGCGGGATCAGCTTACCCGGCACTCCCAGCAAGCTCACCCTCAGCAGATCTGGGCTGAGATAAACTGCACCCGGGAGATGAGATTTCCAATAACTGCCAAGGGTCGGTCGGACATCCACGATTCTCAGATCCTCGTCGTAAAGGTGAGAGGACAGCCAGCGGGTGGAAATGATTTTTCCGGAAATACCACCAGCCTCGAGAGTCAAAGTAAAGAGAAAAATCCATGCTGCCAGAAAATACTTCATAGTGCCTCCAGTTTGAATCAGAAATGCTTCGAATTTGACGCAATCATTACTTGTCGAGTTTCAGTTTTCTCTTCCATTCATTGTGTTCCTTCAGATTCTTGGAAAAATGATGCTCCCTGCCAGTGGAAATGAAATAGAAAAATTCATTCTGCTCAGGATGAAAAGCCGCGTAAATGGAGTCAAAACCGGGACTGCAGATCGGGCCAGGCGGAAGTCCTGGATTCAGGTAAGTGTTGTAGGGAGATTGCACTTTGAGATCCTCAAAGAGAATCCGGTCGTGATGGTTTCCTAGTGCATATTGAATTGTTGCACACGATTCCAGAGGTTTTTTCACAGCCAGCCGGTTGTGGAAAACACCTGAAATACGGCATTTTTCTTCCGGAAGCACAGCTTCCAGTTCTATAATCGACGCTAAAATTAAAACTTCAAAGTCAACAAGCGTTGAGATCTTGGCTTGAGCCGCTTTCTGAAAATTCTTTTCGAATTCAGTCAGCATTGCGGTCAACACCGCTTCCAGAGTCAGTTCTTTATTTATCAGATATGTCTGCGGAAAAAGGAATCCCTCCAAGTCACCGTTCTTGCGGCCGAGTAAGTCGTAACCGGGAAAATTTCCAGCTGCTGCGAACGAGCAGAAAACCTCCGGGCTTCCGAATCCTGCTTCAGCAACAATCCGGCTGATTTTCTTAATATCACTGCCTTCAGGTATGGTAATCTTCCGGTATTCAATCCTTTCCTGCAGAAGCTCTTCGAGGATTCGGGGATAACTCCAGCCTGTCTGGAATTTATGGTTTCCCGGCTTGAGATTCTTTTCCTGGCCGGCCTGCCTGAGGTAATACTTAAAAAGAAGGCTGCTGTGGATCAAACCGTGATTTTTCAACTCTCTGCATATGGAGATGGCCGAAGCACCGGAATTGATCTTGATTTCAACCTCTCCCGGCATTGCAAACCACTGATAATATTCGGAATATGACAGGCTCAAAGCGGCTGCAGCCAGAAGTAGCCAAAAGACGGCCATTCTATGGATCAAGCGACAGCTCTTTCAGCTTCCGGTAAAATGTGGCTTTGGAAACTCCGAGAAGCATGGCTGCCTCATCGTTGGAACCGGCCCGCAGCAATGCTTCCCGATAAGCTGTCTTTTCCAGTTCGGCCAGGTTCAGTGAAGGGAGCCGTCCGGAGTTGGCACCTGTCACCTGCTCTGAAACATGCTGGATTGTCGCTTCATCGCATCCGGTAAACACTACTTCGCGTTCCACCAGATTTTCCAGTTCACGGACATTACCGGGCCAGCCGTACTTTTTATAAGCCGACAGGACACTGGGAGCAAAACCGGTAATCCATGGTCTTCCTAGCTTCTCGCGGTATTTCTTCAAAAAAAAATCCATTAACACCGGGATATCCCCAGGCCGGTCTCTCAGTGGAGGTACAATAATCTTCAGATTGTTGAGACGGAAAAAAAGGTCTTCGCGGAATTCACGCTTTTTCACCATTTCGGCCAGGTCGCGGTTGGAGGCGCAGATCAGACGGAAATTCACTCTGGTCTCCCGCTCTGCACCGACCGGGTAGAATCGTCGCTCTTCCAGCACCCTCAACAATTTGGATTGCATGTCATAAGGGAGTTCACCGATTTCGTCCAAAAAGATGCTGCCGCCTTCGGCAAGTTCGAATTTACCGCTCCGGTCGCTCTGGGCTCCAGTAAATGCCCCCTTGGCATAACCGAACAGTTCACTCTCGATCAATTCCCTGGGTATCGCACCGCAGTTCAGGGCGATGAAGGGGCCGGAGGCTCTCTTCGATGCATTATGCACTGCCTGGGCGATTAATTCTTTTCCGCTCCCGGATTCGCCGAGAATCAAAAGATTACCGTCAGCTGAAGCGATTTTCCCGATCAGTTCGCGGAGGCGTTCGAGCTGCCGGCTCTCGCCGATCAGATCAGTTACTCGGTAGTAGGCTGCGCCCATTATGGTTGTTAAACAATACCCTTGTCGCGGAGCTGGTTGACAACTTTACCGGCCACTTCTGCAGCCGGTCCTTCAAGTATCTCACCTTTTGCCAGGCGCTTGGGATTGAAGACCTTTTTAACTTTGGTAGGAGATCCATCGAGGCCTATCAGCGATGGATCCACCTTCAGGTCGGAGGCTGTCAAGCGTTCGATGCGGTTTTCACGGAAAACATCGAAAATCAGGTCGATCCTCGGAAATCTGGGTTTATTGATCTCTCCGGTCACTGTAAGCAGCAAGGGCAACCCGGCATCGATCAGTTCGTGTCCCCCTTCGATCTCGCGTTCCACTGTGACAATCCTCTCTTTGATCTCGATTTTCCTGGCATAAGTAACCTGGGGAATTTCAAGGAAGTTGGCAAGTTGCGGCCCTACCTGGGCTGTATCGCCGTCGATAGCCTGCCGTCCGCAAATAACCAGGTCATACTTTCCGATCTTCTCAATAACTTTGCTGAGGGTGTAGGCGGTCGCCCAGGTATCCGCTCCTGCGAATTTCCGGTCAGTGACCAGATAAGCCTTGTCCCCGCCCATTGCCAGAGCCTCGATCAGGGCCTCCTGAGCCTGGGGAGGTCCCATTGAAACGATGATCACCTCAGCTCCATTTTCATCTTTCAGCGAAAGAGCCAGTTCCAGGGCGTTTTTGTCTTCAGGGTTGATGATGCTGAAGATGCCCTCTCGTTCCAGAGTGCCTTTTTCCTTATTGATTTTAACATCTGTAATCCCAGGTACCTGTTTTATCGGAACTATGATCCGCATTTTTCCTCCTAAATTATCCGTCAACAACCTGGTGTCCGGCCTCTTTCAACAGTCTGCAGTATTCGTTATAGCTGAGAATCACTGAAACGGGTTTTCCCTGACGGTTGACAACAAATTTTTTACCGTTTACGGAAGTCTGGTGCAGGATGTCGCCAAAAATCGTCTTGGCCTTTGTAGCCGGGATCGGTTCAAGATCAGAGATTTCTATTTTCACCATTTCGTCACCTCGCAGTGTCGGCTCAGGATTACTTCATCTGTTTGGAAATCCATTCCTGAAAAATCATTTCCCTCACCATGGATTTGATGCCTGGAGCCGCATGGAATTTTTCCTTCGCTGTGTCGTGTTCCAGCTTGTCCTTCAATTTTTCAACCAGCAAATTGGATTCCAGGAAATTCTCAAGCACCTCTATCGTGAGACCGTTCGCCTTAAGCCATTCATGTGTTTCCCTGGCCCTGCAGAGTCCGTTTTCCAGCCGGAAATCATCGGCAGCCTTCTGCAGCTCTTTATCGCTGACTTTGATCCCTTTTTTCCTGGCTTCCGTTATCGCGATCTTTCGGATAGCCAGTTCCCTGAGGCCAAAAGCAAAATGCCCGCTGAATCTAAGAAAATCAAGGATTTCAGAGACATTGATTTCAAGTTCATTTTTTTTCAAGGATTTTCCAGCAACCTGTTTAGGCATCACTCACCCTCCCGCAATCTTTCATTTTAAAACCTGTGCTTGCATCTTAACTTAAAAAAAAGGGATTTTCAAACTGGTGTTTTATGTTTCCCGGGATGAAATTCGTATCTCATGATTTTTCAGGCTGATCCAGTCCTCGAATAGGATCTCCCTGATCAGAGTTTTGATTTCCAGATTCAATTCAGCTTTTCGCACAGATTCCACTAGCAGCAGCAGGAACTGATCATCCACAGGTTCCGGTCCCAGAATTTCCCCGGCTGAGGCAGAAAAGACCCTGGTCGAAAATCCCAGCGGGAAATCCGCGCGGCTGACCATGCCTGCATAGCCTCCATGGTTGGCGGTATTTCTCTCAACTGAATGCCTGGCAGCCAGCAGATGAAAATCAGCCCCGTCTTCTTTCGCCTGCATCAGAATTTCCTGAGCAAGGCTTTCGGATCTGACCAGAATTCTGGAAACCATTGCAGCGTCAAACTGTCCGAGGTGAGAAAAAAAATAGTCCTCCACATCCTGATCGGTGACGATGGATTCCTGCAGTTTTCCAACCAGCAGAAACGACTCGCAGAGTTCCTCGAATCCATCCATTGTCAGACCGGATTTTTTTAGAAAAGCCATGGTTTCCTCAGCATCCTGAAGTCCCCTGCTGAACCGGTAATCATCCGCAAATTTCTGCAGTTCCTGATCCGTTACGGTAATTCCTCGAGACCTGGCTTCAGCTGCTCCCGCCTTGATCCTGATCGCCTCACGAACAATTCGCTCGAGCAGGCCGGAGAACGACAGCAGCCGGATGATCTCTTCAGGATTCAGTGCCCCTCCGTTAAACTCGATCAGCATGAATCCCTCCGTCAGTTTCGGACTTTAGATAGGAAGTAAGAAAAAAGAGGTTCTTTGCCGGTGATCAACATCGCCTGGGCCAGCATCCCTTGTTTCAAGGGAAAGTTCCGCCCCTGAAACAGAAAAGAACCCCGCTCCAGAGTTCCCTTGGCATGATAGATGAAACCTCCGGCTGTGTTTTCCATCGGGTCGGTTGCAATGGAAGCGATCACCCCGGTCAGCTCACCATAATCGTAATAGGGAAAAGCTGTAAATCTGTATCTGACCTCCATACCTGTTTCCACTCTGCCGATATCCTGATTCCTGATGATTAATTCCATGAACATGTTATCACCAGTTCCCGCAGCAGGCTCAGCCGCTTGTCCGGCCCTGGCAGCATAAGCGTCGCAGACAACGACAATCTCAATCGGATAGTAAAGTGAGAATAAAAATGCGGTGATGGTAAAAGCGGCAATGATGTAAAGAAGTCCCCTCGCATAAAGCCCAGGCATCTTCTGGAGACTTTCAGTGATCATGTAATTTGATGAAGGCTGTTCTCCCGGGATGACTTCGATTAATTCTTTCTTCAATTCAGTCTTGTTCATTTCTCACCTATCACGATTTTGCCATCTGCTGGGGGCGATTTAAAATCGTCCCTTCCATTATCTTTATATGTTCAATTGCTGATGGGCCAGGTAATGGTAAAGTCCGTTTCTCTCCATCAGTTCCTGGTGAGTTCCCTGCTCCACCACTTCGCCATTATCCAGTACAATGATCAGGTCGGCATTTCTGATCGTGGAGATGCGATGGGCGATGATCAAGGCAGTCCGGTCTTTGAGAATCCCTTTCAAGTTCTGCTGGATCGCCTGTTCGGATTCGATGTCGAGAGAGCTGGTGGCTTCGTCCAGAACCAGAATCCTGGGCCTCGTGTAAAGAGCCCGGGCAATCGCAATCCGCTGTTTCTGTCCGCAGGACAGTTTCAGACCGCTTTCTCCGATCCTGGTCTCATATCCCAGAGTAAGATTCATGATGAATTCATGGGCATTAGCCAGTCTGGCCGCCTCAATCACTCTGCTCAAGGTTTCCTCGGGGTCCCCGAGTGAGATGTTCTCCCTGATTGAGGTGTCGAAAATAAAGTTATCCTGCAGAACGAATCCAATCATTTTCCGCAGACAGTTCAGGTCGATGGTCTTGACCTCGAATCCGTCGATCAGAATCCGTCCTGAAGTTGTTTCATGCAATCTGCAGAGCAATCGGGCCAGTGTGGTCTTGCCTGATCCGCTGCGGCCGATGATTGCCACGGTCTGTCCCGGAAGTATCCGCAGGCTGACATTTGACAGAATCTGAGGGGAATCCGCTCCACCGTATCTGAAGAAGACATTTTCCAACACAATCTCGCCCTTTGGATCGGGCAGGATCAATCCGCCAGGCTCATCCAGAGTCGATGGGAATTCTGTTCTGGCTGAAAGCATGTCGGAGAGCCGTTCCATTGTCGCATGCGCCTGTTGCAGACTGTCCCAGGAGGCGATCACCCTGATGACCGGGGTGATCACACTCCCCATCAAAGCCATGAAAGCCATCAGCTCGCCGATGGACAGCTGTCCGAGCAGCACCAGATGCGCACCATACCAGAGAATGAAGGTGGAGCCGAAGGTGGCGGCGAAATCGCCCAATGCCTGGAAGTATAGTGAGGAACTGTTGAGGTTGAAATCAATGTTCAGGCTGCGGATAAATTTGTTTTCCCATTTCCAGCGCACCGGATATTCGAGGTTGGCGGCCTTGATGGTTTCAATGCCGTTGATTGACTCCACAAGATGAGACTCAACATCGGACCTGGCTGAAAGTGATTCCAGGTTAAGACGCTTCAGGACAGGCGTGAAAAGCAAGGTCAGAATTGCACAGACAGGGATAAAAAGGATTACAAACCAGGTCAGCGTAAAATTGTAATAAAACATCAGCGCAAAATAGACGGCGATCAGGATAGTGTCCAGCACCAGCGTCAGGGCTGTATTGGTAAAAAAATTACGGATCTTGGAATTTTCCTGGAAGCGGTTCAGAAAATCTCCGGTCTTGCGGGCCTGGAAATACGAAAGAGGCAGATTCAGCAGGTGCCTGTAAAAAAAAGTCAGCATCTTGAGGTCAATTTTAGTGACTGTGTGAATCGTCAGATACTGCCGCACGAGCATGGTCAGCATCCTGAAGACGATCACGATCAGCATCCCTACGAACATCACGTTTAAAAGAGTCACGCTCTGCCGCAGCAAGACTCTGTCGATGATGTTCTTCGTGAAAATCGGGGTGGCCAGGCCAAACAGGTTAAGCAGCAGCGAAGCTGCAAATATCTCCAGGACTGTCAGCCAGTGAGGGGAAACAAACTGCAGAAAACCAGTGATAGAAAAGTTGTCTTCAGGTTCTTTGTTAAAAGCCTGTGCCGGTTCCAGGGTTAATGTGATTCCGTTCCAGTTGCTGCAGAAATAATCCCTGGTGTATTTTCTCTTCCCCATCGCGGGATCGGCAACACAGACATGCGTGTCTGACAGAGAATAGACCACGAGATAATGATAGCCCTGCCAGTGGACCACAGCGGGAAGTCTGACAGTCTTAAGCGAATTATAGTCGAGTTTCAGACCCCGGGTGTTGAATCCCATCTGTTCGGCGGCTTGGGCCAGATTCGCAAGCGATGCCCCGCTCCTGTCGACATGAGCCAGTTCGCGCAGGCGTTCCGCACCAATGTTCTTTCCGTAGAATCTGGCGATCATCTGAAGACAGGTGGTACCACAGCTCATCTGGTCATGCTGCATGATGAATGGAAAGCTCAACCTGCTGTAAAACAGATTATGCAGACTGAAGGGCTTTTCCGTTCTTCCCTCAAAGCCTTCCTCCCCATCCCGGCTTACTCTAATTCTGGCTCTTGCACCGAGTTCCTGCTTGATAATTTCCTGATAGGGCAGCGGAGGTTCCGAAGAGTAGGAACGGATGCGGCCCTCGATAATTTTCTTCATCACAGGCGAACGCGACAGCACGCGATTGAAGTCCTGGCGGGACAAGGAAAAAAGATGACAGTCAGTGAGACAGACTACATCCGCGTAACGTTTGGTGTCTTCAAAAAGAGCTTTTTCCCCGAAGAACTGCCCTTCGTGCAGGAAATTTATAATTTCCTGTTTATCCTGCTGCCAGCGGACAACCTTGGCCTTCCCCTTTTCGATCAGGTAAAACTTGTCCGGTTCTGCTCCCTGGCGGAAGACAGCCTCCTGCTCCTTGAAGAATTCGGAATTGAAGATCAACACAAGTTCCTGGAGATCCCCTGGGTCGATGCTGGAGAGATCGGTGCAGGACTTGAGAAAATTAAAGATTGAGATATGTTTGAAAAATTTGTCGAAATATTCCTTCAGTTCCGGTTTGGAGGAGATGAAGGAAGTGAATGCATCACGTCCGATGGAAAGGAGCAGGCTGTCATCGACCGCTCTTGCGGTAGCGATGCGCGGTTCATCGGTGATGATGGCTCTGGCGCCGATGTGGTCGGTGCTGTTGCGGATGCCGAGGTTAATTTCCCTGCCTGCTTCATTGGTCTGCAGGATTCTGATCTTCCCGCTCAGGATGATGTAGAAAGTGTCGCCCCGCTCCCCCTGGCGGAAAAGCTCTTCACCGGCAGAGAGACGTACCAGTTCAGCTGCGGCCAGAAGCCGGGAGAGATCCTCCTCACGATAAATGGAAAAATTGGGTACCTTGCGGATGAAGATCAACAGGTCATTCAGGTTCATGGGGCGTGAATCGCTCTCTTTCGCTGGAGGGCCGTCCGGCATTATCCTATCCTAGTTTTCTTATTTTATCAATCCTGACTATGGAGACACTTGTCTTAAGAATAGTGTCTTCGACCTCTAACAAAATGTCTACCCAAGCCACAGGGGAAAATATTTTGAATGAGGCTCTGTGTTATCTTATTGAAATGTGTCATCTCAAGGAAATCCATCTGAAGAACGATGTGTCTGAATTAGAGTATCCTTTCAGCATTCCTGTGGTCCGTACCCTGGAAAAGCTGGAATTACAATCAGCAGTGACTTTTTTTGTGGGTGAAAATGGATCCGGAAAATCCACGCTTCTGGAAGCACTCGCAGCTGCCGCTGAACTTCCGGCAGTGGGGAGTGCTGATATCGAAAGCGATGATTCAATGATCCCGGCTCGCAGATTAGCCTCAAACCTGACACTTTCCTGGAAAAAGCGGGTCAGAAAAGGTTTTTTCATGAGAGCGGAAGATTTCTTTGGATTCGTGAAAAAAGTGAGCGGATTGAAGAACGAACTGGAAGAATATGGACGAGATTTTGATAAGAAATACAAAGGATGGGGACTCAAACTGGCGAAAGGCGCTGTCAGTACCGGTGCTCTTACTGCAAAGTACGGTGAAAACCCGGACGCCAGATCACATGGAGAATCTTTTCTTCAGCTGTTCGAGTCACGCCTGAAACCCGACGGCCTATATCTGCTGGACGAGCCGGAAGCGCCTCTTTCCCCGCAGCGGCAGCTTTCACTGATGGTGATGATTCATGATTCTCTGTCAAAAGGCTGCCAGTTCATCATTGCCACACATTCTCCCGTACTGATGGCATTTCCAGGAGCTGTAATTTATAATTTCGACGACCTTCCCCTCAAAGCGACCGCCTATGAAAATCTGGAGCATGTAAATTTCACCCGTAACTTTCTCAACCATCCTGAAAATTACCTCAGGCATTTGTTCAAGTAAAGTTGGTAATGGCGGTTACTGTACCAACCTTTCAATCTTGCATTTTGAGCAAAAAATGAAGATAATATTTTCAGTCCGAGCCTCTAATAAAATGCCATTTGAGAAATATCAGACCAGGGCATTTTGCAAGTGGTTCGGACAATGCATTTCAAAAGGAGACGTTTTTCATGCAGACCTGCAAACTCTATGTAGGGAATATCCCTTATTCCACTACAAACAGCGAACTGAACGAGCTTTTTTCCAGGTTCGGTACGGTAAAAGAAGTCAAAGTCATCGAGGGAAAAGGGTTTGCCTTTGTGGAGATGGCTGAGATTGCCCAGGCCGAAGAAGCCAAGAACAACCTCAACAACCAGGATTTCAAAGGCAGGACGCTGAGGATCGATGAGGCGAGACCGAGGGAATCCAGACCCCCGAGAAGAGATGGAGAAGGCGGCGGGGGCGGATACAAGCGCGACAGGTATTAATCGGATTCAATATTTTTATTCTTTAAGGAATCATTTTGTAGAGACGCGCCCTGGTGCGTCTTTATATTGGAATTATCAAAAAGGATTTGGTATTCCCATCTTTTCACAGTACTCAATGAAAAAATCCCCGGGTTTAATCTTGAATTCCAGGAACTTTCCTGTTGCAGGATGGGTAAATGAAAGGTAGCGGGAAAAAAGGGTCAACCGCTTGTCTTCAATCTTCTCGTGGTAGAGGAAATCCTGGCAGAGGGGATGCCCGACGGCGCGCAAATGGACTCTGATCTGGTGGGTGCGGCCGGTGTGCAGTTCGACCTCGAGCAGGGTGCAGACACCGCTGTGTGAAAGCGGATAAAAGGAGGTCACAGCAGGTTTTCCACTCTTGAAATTCACCTTATACCGGCCCTGGTTGTTACGGAGAGAAACAGGGAGTATCAAGGTGAATGGGCGGGCAATGATGCCTGCTGCCAGTGCCAGGTATCTTTTCCGGACCTGATTCCTTTCAAACTGAAGGCAGAGCGACCTGTGAGCTTCCGCTGTCTTAGCCAGCACGAGTAATCCGCCGGTGCCTGCATCAAGGCGGTGGACAATGTAGATTTTACCGAAATCCTGGTCCAGAATCTTTCTGAGACAGTCCTGCCCGTTAAAGTTGCGCTCCTCTATCACTGGAATTCCGTGATTCTTATCAATCACAATCAGCTGATTGTCTTCGAAAACTATTTCAAACTTTTTTTCCATCAGCTCTCTTCGGTTCAGATTCACGGGTACTCTTTTTCTGGCTCCCGCGCGATTTTTCTACAATATATACGAGTTTTTCCTCTTCGACATGAGCATGCTCATGTGTTTCCAGAACAAGTCCCCGGTTTCTCAAGTCATTCAGGAATCGGTCTCCGCCGTTCCATTCCCTGGCCCGTTCGCGGTCAACCTGCCTTTGATAAGCTGAAATATTCTTTTTCTCTTCATCACTTCCGACGATCCTGGCCAGTCTGGCTGAAAATCCTTTTTCACTGACCTGCAGCATGGTCCTGTATTCCCTGTGATCTGTTGTGAGCAGCACCGCTTCGCCGTCCCTCAGACTCTCAAGCGCTTTCTCCACACTCTGCCCGTGCAGCAGTTCATCGGTCCGGAGAGACATTGCATCAGAGATCTCCCGCAGAAGTTCTTCCCGGATTTCAGCGAGGCTGCCATTGCCGGTCAATTTTCCGGACAAGTTTTCATTCAGAGCGGACAGGTCCTTCTCAGAAACGAATTTTCTCTCGAGCGTCTGACGGATTCCGGCCGCAGAGCCGGAATCTCCGTTTTCCTCGAGCCAGATCAGAAGCCTGGAAAGTTCACTGCGATAAAGCCTGTCCTTTGCTATCACATCCTTCATCCTTCCATACTTTGTTTTAGTTTCAAGTGCGATCAGATTCAACCGCTCCAGGGATCCGCAATTCCGTGCTTCTCCGACAAGTTCTGAAATGGTTTCGCCTGCAGAGGAGTCAAGCAGGCAGAGTCGTTCATGGAAATTCGAGATTTCCTGTCTGATGACTCTGATTCTCTCTTCCCTGGGGCTTTCCGCAGCAGCAGGTTTTTCACTGATCCTGATCGCAGCGACGTTCTGTTGCTCACGCCGCATGCAGATGGCTGTTTCCAGTTCACGGCAGAGTCCGTCAAAAATCCTGAGCCTGGACTGTTGTCCGCCGCTGACCCTGGCCCTGGCCTGTCTGAATTTCTTCAGCTTCTCCCTGAATTCCGGAGACTGATCTTCTGCCACGGCTTCAGCGAGAAGAGCATCAAACCTGTTTTCAGCCTGCTCCACTTTTCTCTCTGCTTCCAGTGCCTCGATTTTTCCGATCTCTACCGCCAGCCTCAACTGACTGAATTCTTCCAGAACATGCCCCAGTTCAAAACACTGTTCGTGGAATCCGGCTTTGGCATTTCCGGTACATCTCGCAATGACACCGGAGTGCTGAGAAACAAGATCAGTCATCCAGCTGCCAAGCCTGTTCCTGTCTGTTTCTTCGAATCCGCAGATCTCTGCTTTAATGTCCTTCTGGATTTTTTCCAATTCTGACTTGATGCCTTCCCTTTCGAGATATCCTTTCAACATTGCTGCACCTGCCCCAGCTGCGCCAGCTGAAATCAGAAAAATTGCACTTTTGGCCACCGCGGCCGTAACAATAAGTTTCCCGGCTCCTGCTGCCTTACCTGTGATCATGACGCTACAAGGCATCCGATACCTCCTGGATCCTATTTCCGGATTATGAAAACCAGCTCAGTTTCGAATCTGATTTCCTTTACCAGCCAGTTTTTTCCAGCGACATGTTTTTCAAACTGCGCTCTGTAATTAGTGAGCATATTTTTCTCACGGCCGCAGAGACTTCTGAGCGGATATGACACCACACAGTATTTCGCATTCAACCGGTCCAGAAGGCTCAGTGCCAGCTTCCTGTCCAGCCGCTCGAAGCAGGGCATGGACTTGAGAATCAGCGCCAGATCAAATTCATCATCAGGCGGTGATAAAAGACAATCTCTGGTTTCAGCCGTTCCCTGAATCCCGGCGATTTTCAGAAATATTGCCAGAAAATCAATCAGGTCAGAGAAAATATCATAGGCTTGAACACTGAAGCCCGAACGTCCAAACCAGGGAAATGTCAAAGGATTGAGGCCACAGGCGATGTCAGCAACATTTCTGATTTCAGGCAATCCGGACAGGATTTTTCCGTAAAATTCATCCAATAGATTCAGCCTTTCACCGGATGATGAATGACAGCGCATGACTTCCCGGCAAGTTTCGCGGAATCGGTCAGGGTCTGCTCCGGCAGCTTCAAGGCGGCTCAATGTGCAGAGGTATCCATCTTTTCCAGGAAAATAGGCGAAACCGATCTGATGCAGGCGATTCTTCACTGCCTTGACCTGATCTTTGAATCTGTCTCTATTCCGGGATTCTTTCTCTGCCAGATAAGTAACTGTCTGGAGGCAGACAGTCTGATATTTAGAGCTTTTCAGAACTTCCCGGACAATCCTTTCCACATTTTCATTCACAGGTATTTCTCTTTAAATGAAAAAGCGGAATCCGTATTGACTCCGCTTTTATGGTCTGAATCTACCAAACCGTCAGGCAGTTTTTTCAGCCTTGGGGATCTTAGCAGTCTTTGCAACCTTGGCCGGTTTTGCAGACTCAGCGGAAGGAGTCACCTTCTTGCTGAGTTTGGATTTTTTGTTGGCTGCATTATTCTTATGGATAATTCCCGTGCTGGCGGTTTTATCGATCACACGCACGGTCTGCCTGTAAAGCTCAGAAAGATTATCAGCCTTTTCCTCGGCAGCAGTCAGAAATTTTTTGATCTGTGTCTTCATGGTTGAAAGAGTGGTCTTGTTTTCAGCACGTCTCTTGGAATTCTGCCTGATGCGCTTGACATTTGATTTGGATACTCTTGACATTATATTCCTCCTTGAGAATAAACAACAATGTTAACCTTCCCTGTTCTCACGTAGTTAATTATCTTAGTTCCTGTGATTCCGAATGTCAATCCCTGCCACAGATGCCAGTAAATAGACCTGTCACCCCATAAATTTACGTAATGATTCCGGGTGTGTTATACTCAAAGTAAGCATTACAGTGTCATCTCGGCTCTCATACTCTATAGGTGCATTTTGGAAAACAACTTCGCCAGAGTCAAGGATCTAAAAACCAGTATCCAGAAGATTTCCAGGATTCACCATTTCCATCAGGAACTGAACTACTGCTATACAGCCAAAGACGCCCAATATCTGCTCTTCAAGACTCTCAACGAGTTGTACAATCCGGCCTATATCTTTTTTGTAATCCGGGAGACCAATTTCGTCTACATCATCAACAGCTCTCTCTCCGATGAATCTACTCTCTACTATTTCAACATTTTCAAAAGTGAGTTGAAGACTTACCTGGGTGAAGTGCCGGCAGGATCCGAGGAGCGGATCCCCAAGGAAGGCGATACGGAACGCGAAGTCATTCAATCGTCTTTCACGATTCCAATTCGCTGTGAAAACCAGAATCTGGGTATGCTCTCTCTTGGGCATCTGCAGTTCTCGTTCTTCTCAGAAGAAGACATTGAACTGGTCGTTCTGCTGTGCGACAATCTGGCTCATAAGCTGAAAAACATTCTGCTGCGTGAGGAGCTGAATCGGAAAAATCATGAGCTGGTTGAATTGAATCAGCAGCTTTCAAAAAAAGTTTCAAAACTTTCAACCCTGCACTCGATCAGCAGGGAAATCGGGAGCTCCCTCTCGTCTGATGAGATTTGCTCGATGGTTCTTCACACCCTCAACGCCACCCCTGGGATATCTGCAGTAATCGACAATTTTTCAATCCTGGCTGCAAATCATCCAGAGCAGAAACAGCTCATACTTGATACCGAATCCTCAAAAAAGCCCTTTTTTCTGGCAGATCAATCACAGGAAAAGAATCAGATAATAGCCTGCCTTCCTCTGCCGCAGTCAGGGACTTCAGGGGAAATGATTCTGGTCTCGGCTCTAGAATCAGGTATAGTACTGCCGCAGGACGAACGTGAATTTATAGAGCTTTTATCACAACAAGTTACACAGTCACTTCTGAAAGCCAGGTATTACGAAGATTCCAGAAAACTGAATCTGGAACAGGAGCTTAAACTGGCCACTTTCTTCAATCTCTCTGAAATTTTGTCTTCACTTTTCAATACTGGAGAACTGTTAAAAAAGATGGTGGAAATAATCAACCGCATCATGCCGGTAGAAAGTTGCTCGCTGATGCTGGTGGAAAAAGATAAACTGGTGATCAAAGCGGCACTCGGGCTCCCCGAAGAATTGATCGGAAAATCCATGCTCAAAATCGGAGAGGAGATTTCCGGCTGGGTCGCCGCTACCGGACAGGAACTTCTGGTGCAGGACATCGAAAGCGACAAGCTCTTTAAAAAAATCAGCATCCAGAAGTATCTCACCGGATCACTGATTGCAGTGCCGGTCAGAACGCAGAAGGCAGTGATCGGAGTGATCAATGTAAACAACAAAAAAAACGGAGAACCCTTTACCGAAAGCGATCTGAGGCTTCTCAAGACTCTCGCCTCGACCCTCGCCCTTGTGGTGGAAAATTCGGCCCTGTACCAGGAACACCTGGAAAAACAGAATCTTGAAGAACAATTGAAGATCGCCTGGAACATCCAGCAGTCATGCCTTCCGAAAGGTCCGCTCCCTGGATTTACTGATTCTCTGGCTGCTGATTCCCTTCCTGCCAAAATCGTGGGAGGAGATTACTATGATTATTTCGAACTCGGACCGGACAGGATTGCGCTTACCATCGCTGATGTCTCCGGAAAAGGAATCCCCGCTGCCCTTCTGATGATCATGCTGCGCACGATCCTCCGTGTTTTGAACCTGCCTGCACTCAGCGCCAGCAAAGTGCTGTCTTCAATCAACAAACTGCTGGTGGCCGACATTGACCCCTATCATTTCATCACCATGCAGTATGCAATCATCGACTACAAGGCTTCGAAGATCCGGATCAGCAACGCAGGCCATGAACCTTTGCTGATTTTTCATCGTGATTCAGGAGCAGTTGAAGAAATCCTGCTGGAAGGCGTGCCGCTCGGGATCGGCAGCAACTATGAATTCAAGGAAACCGAATTGCCCCTCAACAGGGGGGACCTGCTGGTATTTTATACCGACGGTGTGACTGAAACGCTCAACCCTGAAAAAAAATTCTGGCAGCGTGAAAACCTGAAGATCGCTGTAAAAAAATATGCCGGTTTGCCTGTTTCCGGAATTTTGGATAACATTATCTCCGAACTCCGTTGTTACGGCGGCAATGGACCACAACATGACGACCTGACCCTTTTGATATTTAAAGTATGAACAAAACAAACACGTTTGAAACCAATCAGGAACTATACGGTATGGCAGGCTTGTCCATTTCTGACGACGACAGGCTGCGGGAACTTAACGAGAAATTGAACCTGCTGTTCAAGATCGGCCAGAAAATAGGAGAATTCACCAATCTTTCCGAACTGTTCCAGAAGCTGCTGGATTCTGTCTGCGAGGTTCTCAATACCGAGTTCGGATCGATCATGCTCTGGAATTCCAAGCGCAGGTCCTTGAAAATCGTGGCTGCCAGGGGATTATCGGAGCGGGTGGTCGCGGATACCGAAATCCATGAGGGTGAAGGCATCGCCGGCATGGTCTTTGAAAAGAAAACCCCGCTCTGGGTGCCGAACATTCAGTCAGACCCCTATTTCCAGCAGTACATGAAATCAGGCCGGGAGAATCTGACCCAGTCATTCCTCTCGGCACCGATAATCTTCAAAGACGAAGCGCTTGGCGTGATCAACCTGAACAATAAGAAAAACGGGGATTTCGACCGTGAAGACTTGAATCTCCTGACTTTCCTGGCGAGCCAGCTGGCGATCGTAATCAAAAACACCTATATGCTTGAAGACAGCCGCAGCAAAGCCGCCGAAAATAAAGTTCTGTTCCGGCTCAGTGAAGCGCTGAACTCTTCGCTTGATTTTGAGAAGAACATCACTCGTTTCTTCAAGCTGCTGGCCAGAAACCTCAAGCTCGAAGAAGTTGGAATTGCTCTCTTCCATAAAGACAAGAAAAACTACAAGTTCGAGTTCGGTTACCGGATGAACTCCCAACTTTTCCAGATTTTCCTGAAAAGGATCTTCCTCTCTGACAGCCAGAATTATTTTTTCAATGTTGATGATCAGGCAGATAATAAAAAGTATCTGTATTTCCAGCCGCTGAAATACGAAGACGAAATCCTCGGAATTTTTGTCTTTACCAAATACTATCACGACAATTTCACAACCTTTTACGACCTGTCGTTCATCCGCGCACTGGCAAATCAGATTTCAGTAATCCTGAAAAAAGAGGAACTCACCAGAAAAGGCAAAGAAGATTCTTCTTATCTCAAACAGGTAAACGGCTTCATCAAGACCATCAGCCTCAATTCCTTCAATCTCAACACCATTGTCAGTGAAATGATCAAGATCCTGCACCGGCTCTATTCCGTCGAAGGCATTGGAATCTATCTCGGCCAGGAAGCTAATTCCATCTCCATTTACAGCAATACCGGCCAGCACGACCAGATCTCTCAGTTGATGCGGGATAAATATCTGTCCGCTAACTTTCCGAAGGACAGCTATGAAAATTCCGCCCTGCAGAGTTACGGCCCGGAAAACACGGTTCAAAAATCAGGACTTTTCCTTTTTGAATACGCCCTCCCTCTGCTGGTCAAAACCCAGAAACTCGGCCTGGTTATGGTTTTGGGAAAGAAAGAACGTTTCTTCAGTGAGAAGCAGCAGCGCCAGTTTTTCCTGATCACCAACCATTTTGCAGTGGCCTTTGAAAATTACTGCCTCTTCCGGATGAACGAAAGGCTGGCTTTTACCGACCCGATCACTGAGATTTTTAACTACCGCTTCTTCTTCACTTCCCTGAAAAAGGAGTTCTCCAGATCTCACAGATACAATCAGCCCCTGTCGCTGATCATACTCGATATTGATCATTTCAAGCACTTCAACGACCAGTTCGGGCATCAACAGGGCGACCTGATCCTCAAGCATCTGGGGAAAATTCTCAACGACAGGGTACGTCGTCAACTGGATACTGCCGCCAGATATGGTGGGGAAGAATTTGTAATCATCGTCCCCAGCACCGACAAATCAGGTGCTGTCGAACTGGCCGAACGCATCAGGCAGGGTATAGAGAGCTATCAGTTCCCGAGTCTGAAGCGGAAATTCAAGACTCATCAGGTCACAGTCAGTCTGGGGATCACAACTTTTTCGGGCAACAATTTCCAGGAACCTGAAGAAATGATTTCACTGGCTGACAAAGCCTTGTATGTTGCCAAGGGATCAGGCAGAAACCGCGCTGTTTTCATGGATACACAATCATGAAGGAGGAACAGTGAATCGTAAAAATATACTCGTAGTGGATGATGAGCCTGACATACTCAAATTGATCAGCGTTAACCTCGAACTGGAAGGTTTCAAAGTTTTTACCGCTAAAAACGGCTATGAAGGAATCGAACTGGTGAAAACCGAAAAAATCGATCTGGTCATCCTGGATGTGATGATGCCTGACATCAACGGCTACCAGATCTGCCAGTATCTCAAAGAAGACGATAAATTCAAGGATATTCCGGTAATCATTCTTACCGCCAAGGTCAGGAAAAGCGACCAGTTCTGGAGCAAGAAGATCGGCGCAAGCCTGTATCTTACCAAACCTTTCGAACCCATGTATCTAGTGGAGAAGGTTCGCGAGGTCCTGGCGGCATCATGATATGAGGATTATTGAACGGCGCAAAGACAGTAAAAAAATCGATCCGGATCTGATAAAACAGAACAGCTGCCTGGCCGAAGAACTGACGCTCTGCCGGGAGAAGCTTGCAGCGCTTTCCAGGATCACAGAGATCATCGATAAGAAACTCTATTTACAGACCATCTTCAACGAGATCATCGAAAACGCTCCCCTCCTGGCCGATAATTATTATGAACTGGTCAAAAAAATGATCACCATCCTGCAGCGTCTATTCGATTTTCAGATCGGTACATTGGTCTTCCGGGAAAAAAAAGAAATTTTCTTCTTTGATAACGAAAACAGAGCTGAAAATGCATACTCGCATGCCAGAAAAATTCTTGAGGAACGGATGGACCTCACAGGGTACAATTTTCTGGAAATACTGGAAGCCAAGTCTGCAAAAAATAAAATCCCCAGCCTTACCATGCGTGAAGAGCACCTGAAAAGCCAGGACAAAGACTTCGGCAGCCTGATCTTCTTTTTTTGCGGAGAGACCCCCGACGATTTTGAAAAGAGTTTCTCGCTGGTATGCCAGGCTCTGGGACTTGTATTCTCCAATTCGTTCATGTACGAAAAAAACCGTAAATACCAGTATTATCTCAGTAAACAGCTGGAGCTGTTCCGCAACCTCTATGAATCCTCTCTTCTATTTGCCGAAGAAGGAGACCTGGACGGGAAATTATCAGCGATCCTGCGACGTGCAATGGAAGAGGTTTCCGGCAACGGCGGCACCATCCTGCTTGCAGATGAACGGGAAAACTGCCTGCAGATCAGAATCATGGAAGGCTCAGATTTGAAGGACCCTTTCCTGAACATTCGACAGGGAGGCATACCAGGTCAGGTGTTTTCTTCAGGTGAACCGCTGATCCTCTACCATCCCCAGGTCAAGGATGACCTCAAGTGCCGCAAGTTCACCACTCAGACCGTGAATTTTTCAGAGATCAGTTTGCGTGGCCGCTGGAAAAATGCCCGCACACTGATGTGTGTCCCATTGAAAAGCCGGGAAAAAACACTTGGAGTCGTCAGCGTAATCGGACGCGACCGGATTTTCTCGGATAATGAGGTGGAAGTGCTGGTGCTGTATGCCAGCCTGCTGGCCCAGATTTACGACAACCACCGGCTCTATGAAAGCAACGCCAGACAGATCAATCTGCTCTCCTGCCTGAACAACATTTCAGCAGCCTGCATGCGCCTGTCCAGAGAAGAAGAAATCATCAACTTCGCTCTTAAAAAACTCAAGGATGCAATCCCGGCCAGGGTAGCCGCGGTGATCAGAATAAACCGATCCAGGGTAAAAATCACCTATGCCCTCTACCACTCAGAAATCTCTCCCGCAGTCCAGAACAGGATCAAGAAAACCCTGGTTGAGATCCTGCGCCGCCCCGAGACAGACCTGGTCTTCGAACGGTCGAAGAAACTGAAGCTTTATCAGTCTGCGAAAGACATTACTCTTGACCGGGTCAAGAGCACCTATATCATCCCCATGTCAATCCAGGGGAAAATCTGTGGCGCGCTCGGGATATTCAGCGACAGAACCCACGCCTTTTCCATCGAGGAGATTGAATTCATCAATTCACTTTCCACGCAGTTGAACATGTCTTTATTCAATACCAGAGCATTTCAGAACATCCAGGAAAATTACTTCAATACAGTCTCGGTGCTTGCGGCTGCTATCGACGCCAAAGATCATATCACTCACAGGCATTCCGAAAACGTGATGAAAATCTCAGTGTCAATTGCCGAAGGCTTGAAACTCTCCGCGGTCGAAATTGAAAACATCAAATTCGCTGCTCTCCTGCATGACATCGGTAAGATCGGCATTGATGACCTGATTCTGAGAAAAAAGGGAATTCTGAACAGCCAGGAACGCAAGATCATCGAAACCCACCCTCGCCTAGGAACAAGTATCATCCAGGGCATCAACCTGTTCCGGAGCATCATCGGCATCACCTATCATCATCATGAGAGGTACGATGGAACCGGTTATCCGGATGGACTGTCAGGAACAGACATTCCATTAGGTGCAAGAATCATCGCGGTCGCTGACGCGTTCGATGCCATGACCACACCGCGGCCATACAGGAAACCAATCAGGAAGGAGCAGGCCGTCAGGGAAATCATCAACAACAGCGGTACCCAGTTTGATCCGATAGTAGTCAGGGCTTTCGTCAGGCAGCTTCGCACAAGGAAGACCATCCGCCGTCAGGCCGTGAATCTTTTAAGCCCTGAATTCATCAATTCGATCGAGGACTTTTGATCCAGGAGGAAAAATGCTAGACAATCTCGTGAAAACCATGCTTGCAGAATTGAAATCAACCATCAAATCTGAAACGATTGTAGGAGCACCGATTACAGTAGGTGAAGTTTCCATCATCCCTGTCACGAAAATCTCCTTCGGATTCGGTGCTGGTGGCGAAGGATCTGATAAAAAAAACGGTTTTGGCGGAGGTTCCGGAGGCGGAGCCAGCGTTGAACCGGTGGCATTCATAGTGATCAGCAAAGGAGAAGCAAAAATCCTGACGCTCAAGACGACCTCTGAGGCCTGGGAAAAACTCCTGGACCCTGAATTGTTTAAAAAAGTAAAATCCACCCTGGGGAATCTCTTCAAAGGGGAGGAAAAAGGGGAGGAAAAAGGTGGGGACAAAGATGACTCCGCTGCGTAAACGCAAAGCATTGATTGC
This sequence comes from Candidatus Wallbacteria bacterium, assembly GCA_028687545.1. Taxonomy (NCBI): domain Bacteria; phylum Candidatus Walliibacteriota; species Candidatus Wallbacteria bacterium. The sequence continues at coordinate 2,268 of JAQTZZ010000059.1, read as the reverse complement.
CATTGACTGGGTACTGATCCTGCTGCTCCTGGTTGTAACTTTCATGTTCATTCTGCCTGATTATTTCAAATTGAAGAACAAACTTGCCGAATCAATCTGCCAGAATAACCGGATTGTCCTCCGCGAAGCTGTCAGGGAGTATCTGAAAAAATATCCTTATCTTCATAACACAAGCCTCAACCCGAAACTGCTGCTGGATGTCGGATTTCTGGATAAACTGCCTGTCTGCCCGAAGCTTTCGAATTATGAGATCCTGATCCATGAAAACAGTGAATTCCAGGTGAAATGCAAATTTCATGGGGAATAAAAGCAGTGTACAGACAAATAAATTTATGTAATTCGATTTGCCGGTGCGAGGTTCGAGGCTCGAGGTTCGAAGATCCCGTACCCCGCACCTCGGACCCCGGACCTGAAATCCGTTTTCCAAAAGAAGTGTTAAAACATTGTTCACAGCTTGTTGGTAAGTGTTAGTGCAACGGATAAAATCGCTGTTTTATGTCTTTTTGAATACCCTGGCCTGGTTTTTCTTCCTGCCTGTAGCCTTGATTTATTCTCTCAGAAGGGTTCAGGACCGCCAGGCATTGAAACAGAGGCTTGGATCCGGGCTTTTTTCCATCCGCTTTCCCGAAGGCTGCTTCTGGCTCCACGCCTGCTCTGTAGGCGAAGTAAACAGTCTTCTTCCCTTGATCGCAGAACTCGAATCAAAGGGAATTCCGATAACCCTGACAGTGATCACTTCGACAGGATTTCAAAGGGCAAGGGAACTCTGGCCTGAAATTCCGGTTTTTCTGATGCCGTTCGACTTGTTTTCCCCCCTGTTGATCCTGAGAAACCGGAAGGAACTCCGGGCAATGTTCCTGATGGAAACTGAAATCTGGCCTGGAATGATCGCATGCTGTACACTCTGTTCTATCCCGGTCAGCCTGATCAACGGCAGAATTTCCGATCGATCGCTTCCAAAATACAAAAAAATCAGCTGGCTCCTTTCTCCGATCCTGAATCAGCTGGAGCGCGTCTTCGCACAGAGTGAAACTGATCGGGAACGTTTGCGTGCGATCGGCCGCACTCTTGATATCGAATTGATGCCTAATCTGAAATTCTGGTCCGTAAAAGTCGGCAGCCCCCCCAACAAAACCTTTTTCCCGGATGATTCCCCGTATTTTGTGGCCGGCTCTACTCACGAAGGTGAAGATGAACTGATCATCAGGGCATACATGGAGATTAAAAGCCGCGTCAAAAACCTCCGCCTGGTGATTGCGCCCCGGCATCTCTCCAGGGTCGAGAAAATCTCCCAGCTCCTGAAAGCCAGAAAACTCCCGTTTTCCCTGAAAACTTTGCAGATATCCCCATCAGAAGTCACAATTCTCAACACAATCGGCGAACTGCAGAATTTTTATCTGCTGCCAGGCATCGTTTTTATGGGCGGCAGTTTAGTCAAATCCGGGGGGCATAACCCTCTGGAGCCGCTGTATGCCGGTAAAATCCCCTTCACAGGACCGCACACCCAGAATTTCAAGGACATCATCCGGACCTTGAAATCGGAAAACCTGATCATCCAGGTCAATACTTCCCGCGAACTGGCGGAAAAAGCAGGTGCAGCTCTGTTGCGGAATACAGACGATACCGTAAAAATCCGCGAATTCTTCAGGAAAATTGAGAAAGACAGGCAGTCCCTACTGAAAAAAATCCTCCCGTGATTGCAAGAGGTTCAATGAGTTTAAGGATTACACGCAAAGCAATGGTCCCACTCGACTGGATGTTGTTTCTACTTCTTGTAGTAACCTTCCTGCTGATCATGTCGGATTATTTCCATCTGAAAAACAAGCTGGCAGAATCCATCTGCCTGAACAACAGGAAAGTTATCCACGATTCTGTTGTTGAATATCTGAGAAGTTATCCCTATCTGCATAATACAAGCCTCAATCCCAGACTTCTTCTAGATATTGGAGTGCTGGACAAGCTTCCTGTCTGCCCTAAAATGGCAGATTACGAAATCCTGATCCATGAAAACAATGAATTCCAGGTGAAATGTAAGCTTCACGGTGAGTAAGGTTTTTATCCGTAAAATTGAGGATAAATCTCAGGCAGTATATTTTCATCCCCATGCGTCAGTCTGTGCTGCAGTTCCATGTTGCGTAAAGGCTCAAAACCAGTATCTGTCCTGTTGAGATTCAATTCCCTGCAGCGGCTTTTTAAAAACTTTTCTTTCTCTTTCAAAACTCTGATCTGAAAAGTGCAGTCCCCCCAAGGTGTGCCGCTCAGAGGGAC
>JAQTZZ010000058.1 GCA_028687545.1 Candidatus Wallbacteria bacterium | reverse complement strand
CCTGCCCCCACTGATCCGGCTTGCCGTCACCATTGGTATCCACGGTAAGTTTCTTCGAAGCTTCAAAGAGTTCGTCCCAGGTTGCAGGTGGTTTTTCAGGGTCAAGCCCGTATTTTCGAAACAGATCCTTGTTGTAGTACATGACAGGAGTGCTCTTGTTGAAAGGCATGGAATAAATCACACCGTCGTAAGTGTTGTTGGCAAGAAAAGAAGGGAAAATGTCTTCTTTCCTGAAATCGAGCTGCTGATCGATGAACTGGTTCAAGGGGATGATTTTGCCGGCGCTGATCAGTTTCATGGTTAGAGCTTCATAACACTGGGCGAGGTCCGGACTGGTACCGGCTACCAGGGAAGCGATGATTTTCTGCTGCAGGGTGTCATATTGCCCCATATGGACTTCTTTCACCACTATCTCAGGATTGGCGCGGTTGAATTGATTTATCATCTCTTTCAGGGCATCTCCAAGCGGGCCACCCATACCGTGCCAGAAAATTATCTCCACCGGTCCTTTTTTTACCGCTTCCGGGGGACCACCGCAGCCGGCGATTATAATTGCCAGGATCAACATCAGCATAGTCAGTCTCATTAGTTCCTCCCGTTTTAGAAAAATATCCCGAATTTCAAAGATAACGCAAGCAGAATTCTTTCATTATATGCAATAAGCTGGTCTGGATCAAATAAATTCATCGAAAAAGCTCGGCTCTATCATTTTCTTACTGTAAAACAAGTTTTACATCTGCCGCTTGCCAAAACCTGCTCAGCGCATTAAAATTAGTTCTTATCTCCTCTGTTAAAAAGTCAAATTCTCCCTGGGGGTGCAAATGATTTTTTCCGAGAAACTCAAAAGAATGCTCAACGGAGCCAATCTGAATCGAAATCCGGACCGCAAGCAGATGATCCGCGAAGCTGTTTTAAATCTGGAAGCCGTCAAATCGGCTAACGGAGCTCTGGCTACCTGGACACCACCTGAATCTACCGGCAGAAGTCCTAAAGACACCTACATCGTGAAACGGCCTTCTTATGAACATGAAATCGACTGGACATCCGCCAATAATATTCCACTTTCACCTGATGCCTTTGCCCAGCTGTTCGATGATGCGGTCAGAACCTTATCGGGCAAGGAGAAACTCTATCTTACAGAACGATCCCTTGGTGCTGACTCAAGTTATTCTCTGCCTGTTGTCACGATCTCGTCCCTTGCACTGACCTCCCTTTTTACAGACAACATGTTCCGTCCTGCACAGGATGCCGGCAAGAGTGTTTTTGCCGGAACTCCGTTCCACATTCTAGTTGTCCCAAAGGACAAGTTGGACAGTACGCAGTACACAGGAAAGTTACGCAAATTGGCCGACGGCAGGGCTTCGGATCTGGCGATTGCGGTTGATTTCGAAAATATGCTCGGAATAATCTACGGATCATCGTATTGCGGCAGTGTGAAAAAGCTGATGTTCACAGTAATGAATTATCTGCTTCCGAAGCATGGCATTTTACCACTGCACTGCTCAGCCAATGTAAGCAAGGACGGAAATAACGTAGCCCTGTTTTTGGGTCTTTCCGGCACGGGCAAGACCACTCTGTCAGCGGACCCTGAACTGCTCCTGATTGGAGATGACGAACATGGCTGGAACGATACAGGCATCGCCAATTTCGAATGGGGCTGTTATGCCAAGCTGATCAACCTCAACCCCAAAAAGGAACCTGAAATTTTCAATGCCTGTTTTCACAAAGCAAGCTATCTGAGGCATGGAGCGATCATCGAGAACGCCCTGCTTTATCCGGATGGCCGCTTTGACCTCAATGACAGCCGCCTGACTGAAAACTCCCGCGGCTCTTACCCGCTGACATTCCTTAAAAACATCGAACCTTCGTCCAGGGCCGGCCACCCTCAGAACATCATCTTCCTTGCCGCAGACGCCAACGGAGTATTGCCGCCTGTAGCCAGACTCACCCGCGAACGGGCCATGCTCTGGTTTCTGCTTGGATATACCAGCAAGCTGGCTGGAACTGAAACAGGAGTCACTGAGCCGACCACCACTTTTTCCCGCTTTTTCGGCGGTCCTTTCATGCCCAGAAACCCTGGTGACTATATGAAGCTGCTTGGTGAAAAAATGGACAAGTACCAGACTGATGTCTATCTGGTCAACACCGGCTGGAGCGGCGGCCCATACGGGATCGGCAAACGGATGGACATCAACCTGACCCGTTCCATCATCCGCGCAATCCTTAAGGGCGAGATGCGAAACTGCAGCTTTCTGGAAGACCGGCTTTTCCATCTGGCTGTGCCTACAGCCTGCCCTGGAGTGCCGGCTGAAGTGCTGTCACCGCGCAATACCTGGAAGGAACCTGCAGCTTATGAAGAGCGGGCTCGGAAACTGGCCCTGGAATTTTCCGAAAATTTCGACAAAGCTTACGGAAGGTCAGGAATTCTCCCTAACATAGTGGCGCAATGCCCTGGTAAATAAAAAATAATGTGTAGGGGCATCCCTCGCGGATGCCCTGATTTCGTAGGAATAAGAAATATGATTATTTCTTTAGCCCAGATCAACCCCACAGTCGGCGCGATTACTGCCAATGCAGACAAAATCGCCGCTGTTTTCCGATCAGTTGCCTCATCCGGCTGCGAACTGGTGATATTTCCTGAACTCAGCCTGACCGGTTATCCTCCCAAGGATATTCTGGAACGGCCCTGGGTGATCAATAACGTGCTGGGAGCAATTGCCAGGCTTGAAAAAGAGAGTGCCGGACATCCTGAATGCGGCTTGCTGGTCGGCGCGCCGATTCCAACGGGCATGAGTTCAGGAAAAGGATTATACAATTCAGCTCTTCTCATCTATCAGGGGAAAACCGTATTTACTCAGGCCAAGACCCTGCTCCCGAATTATGATGTTTTCGATGAAACCCGGTATTTTGATCAGAATCGGTGCTATGACAACTTCAATTTCAGAGGTACATCTCTCGGCATCACAATCTGCGAAGACGCCTGGTTCCATTCCGCGGGATTGTTCAACAAGAAAATCTATGATGTCGACCCTGTGCAGCTTGCAGCCATGAAGGCTGACCTTCTCATCAATATCGCCAGTTCTCCCTTTACTTCAGGTAAAGAGAAAGTGAGATTCCAGCTGTTTTCCGAGCATGCCGCCAGGCACAGAGTCCCTTTTATCTATGTCAATCAGGTCGGAGGCAACGATGAACTGATCTTTGACGGCGGCAGCATGTTCATCGATAGTGCAGGGAAATCAAGGCTGCAGCTTCCCTGTTTTGAAGAATCCATTCAGCGGCTGGACACTGATAATCCCGGGACTGTAAAGGAGCAGGAACCACAGGAACAGATTAAATCCGTGCATGATGCTCTGGTGCTGGGAGTTAAGGATTATTTTAGCAAGACCGGCTTCAAGAAGGCAGTGCTGGGACTCTCCGGAGGAATCGATTCAGCCCTGGTCTGCTGCCTGGCTGTGGAAGCGCTCTCTGCGGAAAATGTGCTTGGAATCACCATGCCTTCCCAGTACTCCTCTGCCGGAAGTATCGAAGATTCACGAAAACTGGCTCTAAATCTCGGGATCGAATTCAAGATCATCCCGATCAAAGCTGTATTCGATAAAAACCTGGAGATATTGACACCCCATTTCAGAAACATGCAGCCGGATTTGACTGAAGAAAACCTGCAGGCCAGGATCAGGGGAAATTTTTTGATGGCTTTTTCCAACAAATTCAATTCCATCCTGCTTTCCACAGGCAACAAGAGCGAAATGGCGGTCGGCTACTGCACATTGTACGGCGACATGAACGGAGGCCTGGCTGTGATCGCTGACGTACCGAAAACCATGATTTACAGGATCGCAGAGTACCTGAACCGCGGAAGAGAGATAATTCCGAAGGCCACCATCGAGAAAGCGCCCTCAGCTGAACTGAGACCAAATCAGACTGATCAGGATACACTGCCTCCATATCCCGTGCTGGATGCGATCCTGCATCATTACATTGAGGAAAACCTGTCTTATCAGGAAATCGTAGGCAAGGGCTTCGCGCCTGACACTGTAGCCTGGGTGATCAAGGCCATCGAAAAAAATGAATACAAGCGCAGGCAGGCGCCGCTCTGCCTGAAAGTGACTTCCAAATCTTTCGGAGCAGGCCGCCGTTTCCCGATCGCGGCAGTGAACGAGTATAAATGAGCGCGAGTATTCTGTGACAGTCAGTGCTTCTGCCTGTCTTTCGGCACATACCAGTAACTGAGATTATGGAAGATACCTGCCGGTGCCGGCTTGATCCCGCAGATTCTCTTGTCAACAGCGTAGATCGTGTCAATTGAAAACAGGAAGGTGAAAGGCTGGTCATCGTAAATCAGCTGATGAATCCTGTGATAGATGGCAGTCTTCTTTTCCCTGTCCAGGGTAGCCCTCGCTTCCATCCACAGGGCATCCACTTCAGGATTCTTATATCCGGCGTAATTCATCCCTTCGCTGCCGTGTGCCGGATCAGGGATGTTGGACGAATGCCAGATTAATGACTGGTCAGGGTCGCATTCAGTGTCAAAGGACATTGTCAGCACATCGAAATTTCCGGTCTTAGTCCGATTGAGGAGCGAGCTCCATTCCTCCACTTCGACAGTGGTCCGGATCCCGATGTTTCTCCAGTAGCCACAGATTCTGTCGACAAGGAGTCTGCTGATCCTGGAGCCGCCGGAACAGGAAAAAACGAGGGAGAATTTCCGGCCTTCCCGCTCCAGGACGCCGTCATGATCAGAATCGACCCATCCGCTTTTAGATAGAAGCAGTGCAGCCTCTATGGTTGAGTATGGCAGAGGCTTCAAGGTACTGTCATAGTCGCTGGATGAGGAGGCGAAAGGCCCGGTAACCCTCCGGCCGAGACCGTAATAAATCTCTTTCAGAATCGCATCAGCGTCAATGGCCATGGACAAAGCCTTGCGTACATCTTTCTGGAACATTTCGTTTCTGGTGTTGTAGGCGATAAAAGAGTAGCCTGTTCCTGCATTGTAACGGTAGATGTTGAATCTGCGGGTGAATTCCTGGTCACTGGCCTGCTTGAGGTATTGATCGCCATTCAAGGCAGTCACATCCAGATCGCCTTTCAGAAGATATTGAAAGAGAACTGTCTGATCAGGCACTACCCTGACTATATAGCTGTCGACGAAAGGCCTGCCGCAGTAACATTCCTTGTTGGCTTCCAGCACTATCTGCTCGCCCTTGTCCCATCTGATGAACTTGAAAGGCCCGATGCCGACCGGATGATTGTTGTAATCGTTTTCATTGAAATTCTCATGTTCGAAAATATGCCTGGGCATGATCGACATGATGAAGCGGCAGATCGCAGTGGAAAATGGCATCGTGAAATCGAATCTGATTTCATGGGAATCGATGATCTCTACGGTCCTGATGAAAGCAAATCTCTGCCTGCGCGGCGATTTGACAGCAGGGTCCAGGAGCTTGTCATAGGTGAATTTCACATCATCTGCCGTCAGCTCAGGCCCGTCTTCCCAGTGCACTCCCTGCTTCAGCCGGAAAGTGACTGACCTGCAGTCAGGAGTCATTTCCCAGGTGTCTGCAAGATATGCTTCGATTTCCAGGCTGGCATTGAATCTCACCAGGCTGCCATATACCTTGGTGCAGATCGCTCTGGAATAGGAGTCAGTGCAGATGACTGGATTCAGATTGATCGCATCTGTCATGCTGGACTGGATCACTGTGTCGCCATAAGAGAGGCCCGTTTCAACCGTCTCTTCCATCTGAGGCTCATTTTCAGGTTGTATTACGCTTTCAGGCTGCCCGCAGCCGGCAACAAGCAGCAGATATGCCGGGAGCAGTATAAATAAAGTAATTCTTATCTGCAGGACTGAAATTTTCATCTCAGATTCTTCCGTTCAGATATTCCAGAATCTTCCGCGCGGCCTGCCCGTCACCGAACTGGCCTATCGCGCACTTCCCTTCAGGAATCTGCTTGAGGCCGTCGATGATTCTTCCCGGGTCCATGCCCACCAGGCTATTCCAGCCTCCAGCCAGGGTTTCCGGCCATTCAGTCTCCTCGCGCATGGTCAGGCAGGGTTTTCCCATGAAATAAGCTTCTTTCACCAGTCCGCCTGAATCTGTGACCACCCGGTTCGCACCTGATAGATATTTCATCATTTCCAGGTAGCTCACAGGTTCGATCAGGGAAACCCTGGGATTTGCTGTGATTTTTGGGAGCAGTCCGAATTCAGTGAGATATTTTTTCGCTCTGGGGTGCAGGGGCCAGATCAAGTTCTGCCCGACCCGGGCAAGAAATCCGGCTATGATTTCCAGGTTATCCCTGGATGTGTTTATTTCCCTGTGCAGTGTGAAAAGTATGTAGCCTTTGTCGGTTTTTTCGATGTTCAGGCGCTGGAAAAATCCCTGGAACACGTCCAGCATCACGTCCCCGCTGTTCACGATCTCCCCGCGCAGGAATTCGCGGGAGAGGTTGGTAACTCCTGTTTCAGTCGGGGTAAACAGGAAATCAGCCACTTTGTCTGTCACTATCCTGTTGATTTCCTCAGGCATCTGATAGAAAAAGCTTCTCACGCCTGCCTCAATGTGAGCGAGCGGGATGTAAAGTTTCGCTGCGCAGAGCGCGGCGGCCATGGTGGAATTGGTGTCACCGTAAGTAAGCACCAGATCAGGTTTCTCCGCCTGCATGACCTTTTCCAGCTCGATCAGCATCAGGCCGACCTGTTTTCCAGGGCTGTTCGAGCCGATCTCCAGGTTGTATTTCGGTTCTGGGAGCTTCATTTCCTCGAAAAAAACGCCTGACAGCTCATGATCATAATGCTGGCCTGTATGCACCAGCACTTCGCTGAATCTATCCGCAAATTCAGTCATGATCGGCAGCGAAATGGCGAATGACTTGATAAACTGCGGCCGAGCGCCGACGACTGTAAGTATTTTCTTCATGGGTTATTTCCCTTGATTTCCATGTGGATCGACTCTTAGGTTTGATATTCTGCAACTCTTTGTTTCTTCGCTGTTACAAAAGATTTCAACTTCCCATTTGTCGGGAATAATTCCGAATTGATAAAAATCTCTCTGGCTTTCTGGCAATCACTTACTGAATCAAGCTGCTTGATAAATATTTCAATAATTTCATTTCTTTCCCTTTTCAAGCGAGAACACCCATTGAGGTTAAGAATATCAATGGCTAATTTCCCTCGTTTTTTTTCATCTGGGGTCAAATTATCAGCAAGCTCAATTTCTCCACTCTTTAGATAGATAAAAAACTTTTCGCAGTCTTCATCAGTCGGAAGCAGCATCTGCTCATCCCAAGCTTTAAGTTTGAAATGTCCACAGCATTTATCACTATCTTTAAGTTTTTCCAACTTCTCGGCCGCTATACAAGAAAGCAGTAAATTGCTCCAATAAAAAGTTTTTTCCGGGCATCTGGTTTTGGGTTTGATATGATCAATGTGCAATCCGATTTCCTTGGATAATCTTATCTCGCAGTAAGCACACAATCCCATCTGAATTTCAGAAAGTCTTTTTCTTACTTCTTCTTTCCCGCCAAACTCCTTCCAAGCCAGATCCGGATCGTCTGGTCTCGGGTTTGCCTTTTCAGCAGCTTTCAATTCCAAAGGTTCATCTGGTGAGTGAACAAGATGCCTCATTTAGAACCGGCCTTTTTGAGAGCTAAATTCCTGTTGATAATAATATCAGCCAGTTCGAGTTGATGATAATTTTCCCCGAAAATCTCCTCAAGCTTTTTTCTAAGTTTGGTTGCTTCCTCTGTATCGTGTTTTCCATGATCCACTAAACGTAAATATTCGGCGAGTATTTCCCTTGGTTCACCCGGAGGCCTTGAGTTGGTATCAAAAATATCTTCAAGGATGACCTTGCTTTCTTCTCCGTGTGTATTGCGGAATGGTTCAAAAACCGATATTTTCCCGCCCTCGCTTTTGATGATCCTGATGCATTCTTTCGGCACTGTCGACAATACCTGCGGGCTATGTGTGGTGACAATGAACTGGACATTCGGAAAAGTCCGCTGCAGATCAGTCAGCACGCGCTGCTGCCAGGAAGGATGCAGATGCAGGTCGATTTCGTCGATCATCACAACAGCGTGACAATTCAAAGAGTTATCGCTATCAGGATTGGCTAAAGTCAAGCGAAGACTCAGATCCAGCACAAGGGAAAAAATCATTTTAAAGCCGTCACTGAGTTGATCGATCCTCAATTTCGCTTTATTTCCCACATCTTCAAAATGAACAATGATTGATTTTTTAGGATCAATTTCTGTTTCAATTTTGGTTATTTCAGGCATAGCTTTAATAATAGCTGCTTTAATTGTCCTGAGCGTCGGATCTTCATATCCGTTATGATTTTCAATTTTCTTTCTTCTTTCGCGGTCTTCCGTATCGTAAAACCACTCGGAAGCCGTATGAATACTCTCGTTTGAAGCAAAAATGAATTTATTTAAATAAGAAGGATCTACTTTGCTTTGAGTGTTGCTCTTCAATTCCACTTTTCGGGAAAAAGACCTGTCTGTTTTATAGTACGCAAAAAATTCTCTACCCAGGTTCTTAATGATCTCAGTTAAATTGCATTTTTGGAGATTACCGATTCCCTCAATTTCCTCAGTCACTGACGGATTATAATTATTGCGTTTGACAATCCTGATCCCGAAATCATTTTTTTCATGGCAGACGACAAACTCGATGCCCGATGAATCAGCTCTTTCTCCATTATCCAGAAGTCTTACATCATCGGTAGAAAATTCCATGCCGGAAAATTCAGGTATCGTAGACACGCATGTCGCGATTGCATCAAGGACAGCGGTTTTTCCGCCTCCGTTGTCAGCCACAAGCACGGTTAATTTAGAATCAAAGTCAAGATCAAGAGATTCGAAACAACGATAGTTTACTAAGGAGAGTTTTTTAAGTGCAAAAGGAGTTATCAAATTGTTTATAAATTTGTCTTTTGAATTATCCTCAATTCTTTCTAATTCCTCGATTCTTGCTTCGCCATCTGCCGAAATGGTAATTTTTAAACCATCGTTGGAACGAATCGATTTTTGCTTTGTAACAGGATCCAACTCGATTATTTGGTAAGTACTGATAATTTTGATTAGCCCTTTTTCCTCAAGTGATTTTATTAACCATAATGAAGTTTCTTTTTTTTCTGAGTAGGTCAAATACAGATCTCTGAAAGGATCGAATTTTATACTCTCACCTGGTTTTTTGCGTAGAAACCTAAGATTCAGCAAAGATTTATTGATTTGTTCACCGATATTTTTTGGAAAATGGGTTTCAGCCAGAGCCCATATTGAAGAACTATTATTTTTATTGAAATCAATGCTTTTAATTACAGGTGTCTTTTTCCCTTCTAACTTCAGATGCTTGATATAGGAAGATAAAATGTGAAAATTGAAAATTGGTGATTGAAAGCAACTTTCCCAAGCTTCCCCAGAAGCGATGTAATCTCCACATCTTTCACAAACAACCGAAATTGATCTATCTTTTATATCTTTAATCACTTCCGCATCTTTTCTACACAATCCGCAAATCTGGGTTAACATTGGTACACTCCTATTCCTACATATTGTAACTCAAAAACTTTTTTCAATAAACAAAGTGAAACTTTACAATACTTTTCTAGTTCCTGACTCTTTCCCGCAAAAGTTGGCCTGACACTTATGTTTTCTCGTTTTCCCTTCATCTCATTGACTACTTTGAATGTGGTAACTCATTTGATTTTTTCGTTAAATATGGAATTATTTTATGTTCAAGATCAGAAATTCTATTAAGAATAATTTGCTCAAAAAAACCGTCAGTTGCTTCCTGTCTCTGTTTTTCTTCTTGTTCAGATTTCATCTCAGCTTGTTGTTCTTCAGTAGTGGGTCGTAAATCAGGATGTTGTTGGTATAGTTTTTCTACATCCTGATCAAGACCGTTGAAAATTTGACGAGACACATCATCAACTTCTTTTTGCCGCCTTGCAAGCTCCCCTGGTCTCTCACGTTGCATTTGCAGCTCCTTTTTAGCCAGTGACAACTGATCTTGCCAAAACTGTTGCCCCTGGAGGACAACGCGTAAATTGCTCAAAAATCCTTGTACATCACCATTTGGGCTGACTACAACCTCACCAGGTGAGGAAAGATAGGAATACATTAAGAAAACAGCGATTAGAGCAACCGCAACCATCAACAAGCCCATACGGAACACTTTTATGTCCCCACTGTTTAGCTGCTGCACTTTCTCTCCATTGTTAATCTGAAATTCCAGAACTGAGTGGTGATGAGTGAATGTGTTTATTATAATCCTCAGTCAGTTCTTGAGTTATAAGTACTAATTCGGGATCTGTTTTATCGTCAAAAATTGTCCCTGGGAAAAGCCTTTCATGATTAATGCCCCATGTATCAAGTAAAGGTAGAATATTTTTCTTCATCGCTTTGGAGATAATATATTGTTGTAGTATAAAAGGCCTATCGAGACCATATAGATTTTTCAACACTTTTGTAATTTTAGTATCATCATCAATTTTCATTACGAGATCAATTGAAATCGAGGTATCGTGAATTGTAAATAATGCTTGCTGAGCAAATATCCTTTTATCTGAAGGATTGGGTGCAAAAATTCTGATCCCATGCCAATTGTAATATTCTTTTTTACTGCATTCATCTGGGTTCAATTTACTTGCATAACCCAACGTCCATACCGCTCCTTCGTAATCTGGGTCAGAGCAGCTTGCAAAATAGAAGGCTACAAGAGGATTTTCTGTCCAATCCAACAATCTAGTGTAAAGGCCATGATGCTGAGCTATAGCCAAGAGTTCCCAGTCATTCAGATCAGATTGATAGTTTTTATTCAAATGGTTACAAGCTCGCTTTTTCCATTCCTGAAATAACTTTACATCTTCAGTTGTACGAAGCTTGCTAATCGCATCTTCAAGGGCAGGTGGATTATCAAGCAATCCTACCAAGTTTGATAACTTTTCCGATTCCTTTTTCGGGAAATTAGTTCTGAATGCATTAGGAAGTAAATTATAATCACGTTTAGAATTTCCACGATAGATCCATAATTTTCTGCATCCTTTCGGATGGGAAATTGCATCAAAAAAATCGTTGCCAATTTTAATATCACGGGTTTTAATCATAGGTCCCTTCTAAACTCTAAGCATGATGGACGAGCTGCTTTACCAAACAAGTGTGTTTGCTGTTAGAGAACCAGAAAGAAACAGTTTTATGAATTCATCTTCTGCAATAGGTCCCTCTTGTTGGCCAGATCCGTTATAATACCTGTACTTCATGAGCCACCATCTGATTTATTTCTTCGGCTTCCACTCAGCAGCCATTTTCTGGGCTTCAGAAACCTGTTTTGGGGTCATCTTTGCTGCTAAAACATCTCGTTCCCTTCGCGCGTTCTCATGTCCTGAAGCAGCAGCAATATTCAACCAGAAATGAGCTTCCACTATATCTTGAGTAACACCGAATCCCTTCTCATACATGATACCAAGAAAATATTGAGCACTGGAAAGCCCCTGTTCAGCAGCCTTTTGGAACCACAGCATAGCTTGCTTATAGTCTTGCGGAGTACCAAACCCTTCAAGATAAATATAACCAAGTGAATTTTGGGCAGGGGAATAGCCTTGGTCGGCGGATTTTTGGTACCAAATCATAGCCTGCTTATAATCTTTTGGAACGCCCTCGCCTTTTGCATACTTTTCACCCATCTTAAATTGGTATGTGCCGCTTGCCATTTCTTCAGCCGTGACATCCGGCTCGAACATTTTCAGTGCGGAGCTTAAATCCGTTGGTTGTGCCAATGCAGCTATTAATTCGCCATCCGTATAGTACTCTAGGCATTTGTCGTAATCCAATCCCTCTTCCTGACACAAATACTTGGCTATCTCTGATTTGGAATAGCCATTTTTTAAAGCATTTTCTATATCAAACGGGATTTTCTGTAATGGTTTAGTTACAACCTCTTTTGTGCTTTTTTCCCCGGCAAAACAATGTTGAAAAATAGCAGGAAAGACAAACAGGATTACAACCAGGGCTACAAAATTAATTTTCATATCATCACCTCTGCCTTTTCTTCCATTTTATCATAAAACCGGTTCATCAGAGAGCGCAACAATTTTGCTTATCGGGTGATTCCATGGCAGACTCTTAACCTGAAGAAATCACCACCGATTCCGGCAAAATCGCTCATTCTGTAAAACTAGACAAGATCAGCTCTTTTTTCCTTTGAAATAATCTACTTCGGTAGTACCCGGAAAAAATAATCCCCAAAAGTCTTGTCTATACTTAGCGTTCCATAATTTACTGTCGACTCTTTCTTTATCCAAAATTATCTCATGCTTTTTCTTAATCAAAAATAAAAGTGCTATCCCCATATCATAAGAAAATTCGACTAAATCTTGCGAGCTCCCAATTGAGCTATAATAACAATTTCCAGTAGGGTGTTTTTCATAAACTAACACAGGCTCGGGAAATCTTGATTTTAAGTATGCATCCTCCAAGCATTTTAACGCATCAGTTCTAGTAATATTTTTTTGAGGGGAAACCTTATTAGTCCTAATTGGCCTATACTCACTTTTTAAAAAAAGTGAAATATCACTTGTTGGGTTATCCAAACCAATTTTTTCAACCGCGTCTTTAATGTCATGTCTCATTTTTTTTGCAATCTCATTTATTCTATTTTTTGCTTCAGTAAAGTTGTCATGTATGTAACTTTCGCTTTCCTCAGCAATGAAAAAGGCCTTGCATAAAAACTCAACACCCATAGAGCAAAAGAAAGGTTCGAGATTTATTCCAATGTCACTATGAACATCAGTAGTTTTGGCTAAAGCGTAACCTGTAAAATAAAACTCAAAACTACGAGTCATCCAGGTTTGCACAGCAATTTCTTTTGAAAGATATTTTTTTCCCAGGAGAATACCTCTTTACTGATAACATTCACCCATTATGGGTGGGGTCTTTCTTTGTGCTCTTTAATTCTACATCTGGAAAGTAATAATCGCAACGGCAAGGCCTTGAAACCCTTGCCGTTGCGGGTTGAATGCATTGCTTCTGAGGCGGCTTTTTTTTGGAGCCTTGGCTTTGAAGGGCTTCATGACGAAATTGTCCAGAACCTGGTTCTTTTTGTCGTAAAGGCCTTAAACCAGGGACTTGAAGTTGAACGCTAACCGATGGAGACACGTCGCGGGCTTCATCTTATAGTCTGCCTTTGAAACCGATCTGCCTTTTGGGTTTTTCCGGTGTGGTAAGAATCTGGCGGATCGCGTCAAAGACGATTTTGAACTGGGCGTCGTATTTTTTCTCCATTTCTTCCAGTTTGCGGGTGAGCTCTGCATTGGAGCTGAGAATCCGCCTGAGCCTGACAAAAGCCCTGATTATCTCAATATTGACTTTCACGGCTCTTTCGCTGTTGAGGACGCTTGAAAGCATGGCAATGCCCTGCTCGGTAAATGCAAATGGTAAATATTTTGAATGTTTCCCTCTTTTTAAGGTGCCAAAATGGCTCCTTAAAGAGTCAGCCTCTTTCTTTGACAATTTGATCATAAAATCCTTTGGAAAGCGGTCCGCATTCCGGCGCACCTGTCTTTTTAGGTATTTGGCTTCAACTCCATAAAGTTCTGCAAGATCAGAATCAAGCATTACTTTCTCGCCATTGATCAAAAGAATTTTGCTTTCAATAATCTCCTGAGGGATCAGCCCGCTTTTTTTCGTTGCCATTTTATTTTTTTACCTCTGTGATTCATATTTTCTAACAAGTCTATTTACACACTCCTCTACCCCAGCCTACTTGTTTTGCTCAGATTTCCCGGTAAATCACTCGCTTCGAATTCGAAAATACAGTGTTCCTCGTCGTTTTTCTGCTGCGCCTGGTAGGCAAAGTTGAAATCCTCGATTTTCCCGGCCTGGCCTTCTCCGATCAGCATGACACAATCATCAATAATTATTGAAAACTAAGGCTTTTTTCTGATCCCAACAAATGATTCCACCGGCACTTTAATAGTTTTAGTTGTCTTTTTCCCGTTATGATAGATTTCCGCAAAATCAAGCTCGATCTTTTTCAAGATTTCACCTGCAAAATATCGCTCCCCACAAAATTCACATTCAATGCAGGGGACATCGTTTACAAGAAGCATTTTCCCTTCTCGTCTGAAAATATACTGAACATCTTTTTGGCGTAGATTCTTGTTACCGCAGAAAGAGCATTTTTTAATCATTTACTACCTCTTTCAAAAGGAGATTTGAACTTTAAATTTTCATTCTGCCTTTCATCGTCAGCGTGCAAAGACAGATAATAACGGTTGTTCCGCAGATTATTCTGGATCTGCTCGATTCTCATACTTCTATGTAAATTTACTTACATAAATACGTCAAGTTTTCGCTGTGTTTCCAAAATCTGTGTCCAAAGTCAGCAGTGCACGATTTTCCCCGGAACATATTTTAAGAAGGTTCGAATCAGAGATGCCCTGAAGTTGTTCACTGGGGACTGTTTCAGCGTCATGACCAGCCTCAATCAGCAGATCTGCGATTTCGACCGGCAGGTTTTCGTCAATCTTGAATTTCATGATCATGCGGAAAGGAGAATCAGAGTTTCACGGGAAAGTTCTGCCGCATAAGAAACTGCAGCTCTAATGTCTTCCGGCTTTAGAGACGGATAGCTCTGCAGAATTTCCTCGTCCTTCAGACCAGCAGCCAGATTGTCGAGAATCACTGAAACAGGGATTCTCGTTCCTTTTATGCAGGCTTTGCCGTGGCAGACATCCTGTTCGGCGGAAATGCGATCACGCCAGTTCATATTCCCTCAATATCCATTTTCAGTCCTTACTAATCAATACTAAACTTTAATCTATGTGAAATCAAATTGCATCAATTATCTTCTTCTCTTTTTCAGTTAATTCGATCGAATCAGCTTTTACGGCTATCGTATCCCAAATGTCCTCTACCAGTTGAATTCTCTCTGGGATGGATAAATCAAGAGTATCTCGTCAGATATGAGTTTTGGTTTTCGCTTTAGATGGGGTCAGGCCGGAGTTGGGTTTGGCTTTGCGGGATCGGCCAGACCCCATCTTATGCTTACTTTATCTCACTGCCGGTTGTGATGTATTGTGACGAATCGCCTATGTTGAACTGCTTGAAATTCTCGATGATTGAAGCGCCCTGCCCGACAAGAGAACCTGAGAAGATCGTGTTCTCGATCGTGGAGTCGCGGTTGATGATGCTGTCGCGGATCACCGAATTTTTGATTTTCGCTCCGGTTACAGATACATATGGTCCGATCACTGAATTTTCAATCTCAGTCTGTTCGTCGATGTTGACAGGCGGAATAATCACTGAATTGACGACTTTCCCATGGTTGACGCTGCCGGATTGGCGCAGCAGTTCCCTGTTGGTTGACAGCAGAGTCTCGGTTTTTCCGCAATCATACCATGCCTCAATCTCGATCGCCTTGAGTCTGGCATGTTTGTCCAGCATGAGCTGCATCGCGTCAGTGATCTGGAATTCATTTTTGGTACGGATATTTTTTCTGATGATCTCGTCAAGACATTCAAAGAGCAGAACCGTGTTCTTGAAATAATAGACACCGATTATCGCCAGATTGGATTTCGGCTGTTCAGGCTTTTCCACCAGGCGGGTGATCAGATCGCCCTCCACTTCGGCGATCCCGAATCGTTTCGGGTCGTCCACTGATTTGACTGCGATCAGCCCGTCTGCCTGGGGGTCCATCTCGATCCGCCCTTTGATCTCAAAAAGAGTGTCTCCAAGAACGATCAGCACAGGTTCGGGATTCAGGAGGCAGATTTCCCTCGCCAGGTGGATGGCGTGGCCTAGACCCAGCCGCTCGGTCTGTTCTATATAGCTGGCTTTAAAATTATAATTGTCCCTGACATATTCCCTGATCAGTTCTCCCAGATGGCCGATGATGAAAATCACCTCGCTGACGTCACGCAGCTCTTTCAGTTTGTCCAGGGTATGGCCAAGCATCGGCTTGCCTGCGACAGGCAGCAGCACTTTAGGCAGCGTATAAGTAAAAGGTGCCAGTCTGGTTCCGACTCCGGCAACAGGGATGATCACTTTCATAAATCGCCTCTGATAGTTGTGATTGTGGCAGTCCTATGTTTCAATCCTTATCATGCTTTCTGATAGGCAGACAGGATTTCCTCGAAACACTCGCTCAGCCATTCGATCTGTTTTTCCGTGATCCGGAAGTTGGGCAACAACCTCCAGACTTTGTCTGAAGTGATGTTGACCAGGATCTTGCGCTGGAAAAAAGCTTCTTTAAGATAGGTTGCGAGCTTTTCATTGGTAAGCTCGACTCCCAGCATGAATCCTTTCCCCCTCACCTCAAGGACTAAGTCCGGGTGCCGTTCACGGCAGGAGTTCAATTTATCAGTAAAGATCTTTCCCAGCCGGCTCACCCGCCGGTCCAGCTTGTCGCGGACAATGATTTCCAGCACCTTGGATCCAAGAGCGCAGGCCGCAGGGTTACCTCCGAAGGTGCTGCCATGATCCCCGGGTTGAAAAATGGTTTCCAGTCCCTGCCGCACAAGGCAGGCAGAGAGTGGCAGACCACCACCCAGTCCTTTTCCGAGCGTAATCAGATCGGCATGGGTTTTCCATTTATTGCAGCATAAAAAGTTCCCGGTGCGGAACATTCCGCTCTGCACCTCGTCTACAACGATCAGAAATCCGTGTTTTCTTCTCAAATCGCAAAGATCTGTCCAGGTCTTCTCAGAGATTTCGTGTATTCCACCCTCTCCCTGAAGCGGTTCCAGGAAAATTGCTGCTGTATCTGAACCGAGCAGAGAATCCAGAGCCTCGAATTTGGACAGAGGAATAATTTCAGCCGGATAAAGCGGTTCAAAAGAATCCCTGATCCGCTTTCTGGTGCAGAGTGACAAGGCTCCCATAGTGCGGCCGTGAAAATTTCCTTCCATGGTAAAGATCTTCTTCCGTTTACCGCCCCAGTGTTTCCTGACTATCTTCAATGCAGCTTCTATGGCTTCAGCGCCGGAATTGGCAAAAAAAACTCCACCCGCACCGGTCAGGGCCGTAAGTTTTGATGCTAATCTCTCGGTTTCAGGGCTGAGAAAATAATTTGAAAGATGAAGGTATCGTTTGGCAGTTTCTGCGAGGACCATGTTGAGTTCCGGATCGGAAAATCCGAGCAGATTCACGCCAAGTCCGCTGAATGTGTCGAAAAAAATATCCCCGCTTTCAGTATGGAGATATGATCCGTTTGCCTTATGGACAGTGAGCGGAAGATAGTTATAGGTGTGCAGCATCATCAGAGTTCTCTCAGTTCGGCCAGCAGCCTGGTCTTATCCTTGACAGCATCGTCGACTTTCTTCACGACCCGCGCCGGAGAACCAATGGCTACGGAATAATCAGGAATGTCTTTTGTGACAACACTGCCGGCTCCGATCACTGAATGGCTGCCTACGATCACTCCTTCCAGTACCACTGCGTTTGCCCCGACCAGTACATGATTTCCGATCCTGACCGGGTCCGCGGAAGGCGGCTCCAGCACTCCTGCAATTACTGCTCCAGCCCCGATGTGTGTGTCAGTTCCGATGATGGCTCTGGCGCCGATCACGCAGTTCATGTCGATCATGGTCCGCTCGCCGATCTCGGCTCCGATGTTGATCACTGCTCCCATCAGGACTACGGCATTCTTTCCGATCTTCACCCCGTCCCTGATAATCGCTCCTGGTTCGATCCTGGCTTCGTAAGCTTTATAGTCAGCGATCGGCAGCGCCGAGTTGCGGCAGCTGTTCTCCAGGCAGTAATGCTTGATTTTCTGAGCATTTGCTGACAGTATTTCTGAAAATTCCTGCCATTCGCCGATGTAAATTCCAAAATCATCGTTCCCGAAAAAGCTGTTTTTCCAGTCGATTCCGGACAATTTCCCGCTCAGATATACTTTGACCGGGGTCTTTTTCCTGGATGTCTTGATCAGCTGGGCAATGACTTCATAATCCTGGGGCATGGGCTGCTCCTTATGTTTAATAATCTCTGTCAGAAGAGAATTTTATCATAGCATCGATGACTTTTCGATTAAAAAAATCAAAAAATGTAACGAAATCCTCGCGTAACTCAGATTTCTAACAGAAAATAAAAATACCCTCACGCAATGTAAGGGTATTTGTTTTGCAGAGCCAAATTGTCAGTTGTTGCTGGAATAGTTCTCTCTGGAAGAGCTTCTATCCTTATTGCTGCCCCTCTCCTTTGAGCTGGAGCGGAAGAATTCCTGTTTGTTTTCCTTGGCGAATTCCACTTCTGAGTTTTTAACGTATTTTTCACGAGCTTCCCCGGGTTTTTCCTGGATCTGGTCACGTTCGATCCTGTTAACCTGATCCTGCAGCGCGGAAGCTTCCCAGTATTCTTTTGAAGTGGATGGGAAAAGGATGAATATTTTCTTGACAAAACCTGAAGTCTTGAGATAATTACCGCAGATAAAATACGCCTTGGCCAGGTTGATCAGCGAAGTTTCCTTTTCCATTTTTTTGAGCTGGAATTCCGCCAGCACCTGGTTTTTCAGGGTGAGTATTGAATTATCGCAGGAAACCGCCGCCTGATACGTGTCAAAGGCTTTGGCAACATCACCGGCTTCCAGCATTTTAATGGAGTCCTGATAGAGAGATTGTGCTTTCTGATAATCGGCGAAGGCTGATGAGATACAGATCAGGAGCAAGACCACTGTTAATGTTTTCATAATCCCCACCACTTATATTCTTAAACATATTATAGTCCAGCCAATGGAAATTGGCAAGCGAAATCGCAATACATCAGCAATGGTCAGCCGGTCGTGTTGCTTCAATCGATGCTCACTTTTGTCGCTCTTCCATCCCTTGAAGTTGGTAGGTTTAGATGTTTGTATGTTGGTAAGTTACCCCTATTTCACCTTTTCTTTGTCTTCCTGCAGAGTCAGGTACAGCAGTGTCGATCCGTCGTCCTCTTCCTGAACCTCTACCACGCGTACCTCACCCCGGCCGCCTTTAAGCTGTTTCTTCAGAAGCTTCAGCCTTTCCTTGATGGCGTTCTGATCTATTTCGGAGTAGGATTTCAGCTCTTCGCTGAACTGGTTGAACATGGCTTCCACAAAAAAGATATCATCCTTGTTCACTCCCATCTCGATCAGATCTTCCTTGTCGCGCCTGAAAAGAATATGATAGATGCAGGAAAGCATGTTGCAGATGTCATACCTGTTTTTGATCCGGCCTGCCTTCAGCAGATAATCCGAGGTGCCTGTGATCAGGCCTTTGGAAGCCAGGAGATTCAATTTTTCATAGTCCAGGGGTTTCGTATTGGGAGTCCAGGGGGCAAGTTCGACATAAGAAGTGTCGATTTTTTTCTTGGTGACAGCTTCCTGGTCAGAATTGAGTTCAGCGGGGATTTTGATCGAAAGCAGCAGTTTTTTCCTGTCTCTCTTGTCAATATAATCCTTTGGAAGATCGAAACTGAGAATGGAATCGGCAAAGCAATACAGCCAGCTTGTAAGAAGCAGGTAAACCAGCAGATGCTTTTTCATGAGATACCTCCTTATAGCAGGACAAGTTCCTTGCAGGCATGATTCAAACTGCGGCAGCCTTTTTTTTCAATCACGACAATGTCTTCGATTCTCACTCCACCCAGCCCGGGCAGATAAATTCCCGGTTCCACAGTCACCACCATCCCAGGTTTAAGTTCATCTTCGGACATGGCAGACAGTCTTGGTCCTTCATGTACTTCCAGTCCAACTCCATGACCAAGTCCATGGCCGAAGTAATCCCCGTAACCGGCTCTGGCGATCACATTACCGGCAAGCTCGTGGGCTTCCCTGCCCTTCATGCCCGGTCTGATTCCGTCCATGGCAGCAAGCTGGGCTTCCAGCACGACATGATAGATTTCCAGCTGTTTCCGGTTTAAGCTTCCGATGCCGACTGTACGTGTCATGTCTGAGCAGTAATGCCCCTGGAAAATACCGAAATCCATTTTCAGGAAATCACCTTTTTTGACTTTGCCGTTTCCGGTCTTGGCATGAGGATAAGCAGAATTCTTCCCTGCAGCTATGATGCTGTCAAAAGACATTTTCTCGGCCCCGTGCCTGGCGAGGAAATACTCCAGTTCAGCTTTGATTTCAAGTTCGCTGAGTCCCGGTTTAATCACTTTTCTGATGTAATCAAAGCCTTTCTCCGTCAGTTCAATGGCTTCAGTAATTGATTTGATCTCATCTTTTTCCTTGATCATTCTCATTTTTTTCAGGATCTCGACGTTGGAATCCAGTTTGATCCCTATCAGTTCACTGCTTAGACTTTTGTAAATATAATGAGGAATTACGCCTTCAATGTAATATTTACCGTTTTTTTTCAGATTCTCCCTCAGAAATTCAATGCATTTACCTTTGCAGTCTACGATTTCACCCTTGATTTTCTTAAAACAGTCCAGGGCCTGCTCTTTATAAATGAAATTAGTCAGCAGAAACACTTTTTTCTCAGTGACCAGTAAATATCCATATTCGGTAGCGTAAAAGGAAGTCAGGTAAAAGAGGTTTTCCGGCGAATAAATCAGAAAACCATCGTATCCGTTTTCCCGCACGATTTTCTGGAGAGAGCTGATCCTCGTCTGCAAACTCATCTTATCCTCCGCTTTTTGCTCCAACAGTCACCATAAAAGACTTTTCCTCAGAAAGTATGTCATCAGCAGCCTTCAGAAGATCGTCACGGTCGATTTCCTCAATCCGGCTTACGACTTCCGACAATGGGATGTTCCGGCTGTAATAAAATTCGTATTTCGCCATCCTCAGCATCCTGTTGTATGTACTTTCCATCGACAGATACAGGCTGCTGATATACTGATTTTTAGAAATCTGGAGTTCCCTGTCCGTGATTCCCTCTTTTTTCAGCTTATTGATTTCATTCCAGATGGATTCAGTGACAGCAGGAATGTTTTTAGGGTCGCAGGCAGCATAGATCGCGTAAAGTCCCTGATTCATGTAATTCAGCAGGTAAGAATATGTGGAATAGGCCTGGCCCATGTCCTCCCTTATTTTCTGGAAAATTCTCGAACTCATGCTCCCGTCCAGTACGTTGTTCAGGAGATTCAGGCTGTAAAGTCTTCTGTCGAGTTGTGAAATTCCGGGAAATCCGATCAGGAGGTGGCATTGTTCAATGTTTTTTTCCTTGTGCCAGGCTCCATTGCAGAAACTTCCCCCGCCTTTGCCTGGAGTCCGCTTTCTGATTTTTCCTGCTGCAGCTTCAATTCTCGGTCTGATCAGTGACTCAATCTGATCGCAGTTTATTTTCCCGCAGACTGAGATGATCATGTTGGAGCTTACATAATTTTTGCGATAGTAATTTTCCAGATCTGCAAGGGTAATGCCGGACAGGCTGTCCGGAGAACCCAGAATGGGGAGTTTCAAGCTGGAGTCATGGAAGATGTGCAGCGGCAGCAAGTCATGGATTATTTCATCCGGAGTATCTTCGTACATCTTGATTTCTTCCAGGATCACATTCTTTTCTTTGACAAAATCCTCTTCCTTAAAAGCTGGATTCAAGACAATGTCGAAAAGGATATCGACTGCCTGCTCCAGATTCCTGGTGGTGACTCTGCCATAGAAGCAGGTATACTCCTTGGCAGAAAAAGCGTTTACCTGGCCGCCGATCAGGTCCAGCTCTTCTGCGATGTCACGTGCGCTTCTGTTTCCGGTGCCTTTGAAGACCATGTGTTCGATAAAATGTGAAATACCGTTGAGCTTGTTGTTCTCAAAGATGCTTCCACATTTTACCCAGATCCCGAGACTGATCGTCTCAAATTCAGCCAGGTTTTGCATTAACAAGACAGCGTCTGAAATTTTTTTTTTGATGATCATTTAAGCATTTCCTCTGCCATCCCGATTTCTTTGATGCTCATGGGTCTGAAGGTGCCCGGTGCCAGCCGGCCAAGGTGGAACAACCCGAGCGACGTCCGTTCGATCCTGAGCGGCTTGATCTTGAAGATCAGAGCGAGTCTGCGCAGAAAACCGTATGGTTCTCTGGTAATTTTGAATTCAAGGTTAAAATGCCGTTCTGCTTTTCCAAACAGTTTGACTTCGAATGGATACAGCTTTCCTTCCAGCAGCAGGCCTTTTTCCCTGGATTTCAGACGTTCGAAATCAAAGTCTCTGGATTTGCATTCCATCCTGTAAACTTTGGGAAGCGGATTTCTCCTGCAGGCACTGGAAAATTCCGCGTCAGTAGTGACAATGATCAATCCCTGACTTCTGAAATCCAGTCCGTCGATCAGCCGCAGGTCCTTGCCTCGAGGCAGATAGTTAAATACATCATCCTTGCCTCTTTTTCTGAAGGAGCTGCAATTGGCGGGCTTATTGAAAATCCAGAAACATTTTTCCATCCTATCTCCAGGTCCCTTCCTATCGTCAGTATTCTAAAATCTCCATAGTTTTTCCCGGATGATTTCACCGCAGAATCCGAATTCCCGGGCAGCACCCTCCGAGTCACCTGCCTCCTCCATTATAGACCCCAGGTATTGATGTGCATAATAATGATATGGATCAAGTTCCAGCACCCTGGAAAAATTTATTTCCGCTATTTTCTTTTCCCCCAGCTGGTAGTAAGCCAGTCCCAGCTCAAAAATCCTGGATGGTTCGTAGGAAAGCCTGGCTGAATAGGAAAAAAAAGGAATAGCTTCCCTGAACCTGCTTCGTTGCATGAAATACATTCCTATTTCATAGTTGAGCCTCTCATCTCCTGGAAAGCAGTTGTATGCCTTCCTGAAGCATTTCTCTTCCCCTGCCAGGGCTTTTTTCAGGTAGATGCCGGAAACGAGCTGGGTTGTCTGAAACAGTATCAGAAAGGAAAGGTAGAAGATCAAGATCGCGGCCAGCAATTTAAGCTGTGGATTAAGATTCAGCCTGAACTCACGACTCTGGCTGGAAAGCCCAAGCCCGGCATAGATTAAAAAATAAGCGCCAGTGGCTGGTAGATGAATCGGGAAAGATAAAATTGCAGCTGCAGCCAGCGCTGCTACAGGGAGAAACAGCGGCGAACCCCGGATCCACAGCAGGTAGCCCGGATACAGCAGGCAGATGATCAGGAGCAGGCCCGGGATCACGCCGAATTCACAGAGGGCCTGAAGATACTCATTGTGAGCATATTCGGCATTGCAGACATAAGGGGCGAAAGCCCTGTTCCTTGAGGCAAGTTTTCCCTGAAAGACAAAATAGAAATTCCTGAAATTGGACAGACCGACCCCGAACGGGTGCTGTTTAAGCATTTCAAAGCCCGACTCCCAGATCAGAAGTCTCTGCTGATAACTGGTGGTATAGCGCCCTTCCTGGACCGGAGTCTGCAATTGCCTTGCCTGACCGTATCTATAGCTCAGAATCCCGGACCAGAGGATCAGAAAAAAAAGCGCAATCCCTGCCAGTCGTTTTTTATCATAAAAGCCGAAGAAAAAAGGCGCTGCCGTGAGTTCTATCACTGCCATCAGCATGGCTTCCCTGCACAGCCACCAGGAAATCGAGCAGAGAGGGATAATAATCAGCATTTTCCATCTGCCCTTGAGGTAAAAAAAGGTGAACAGATTCATGCTCAAAAAACTACTGAGAAAGTTCTTGTTGCCTAGAGTGGAGAAGATCCGTTTTTCAGTCAGATAGTCAGGAAAATCGACTGGAAACCAGTCAAATCCCAGATTCTGCAGAATCCCATAGCAGCAGGCCGCAAGGCTGACCAGAGCGGCGATCCTGAAAAAAACCACCTCAGCTTGGATCTCCCACCCGGAAACATGCAGGCAGAGGAACAATAAAAGCCAGGGGATCAGGACTGCCGCAGTTTCCACGCTGTTGACCATCCTGCTGATCATGATCCCGTAAATCAGCACTAAGACAAAAATCAGAAGACAACTCAGAACCCTCGGGTCATAATGCAGGACTATTTCTGTTTTCCGGAAATTTTTCATCAGCATGCTGATCAGAGTGATGGAAATAAAGATGCAGCAGAAAACGCGCTTCGGAAAAACAAACATGTCTTCTGTGAACGGAAAAATCAGGAGCGGGGAAAGAAGGAGGGGATATATCCAAGGTTTTGAAAATAGATTCATTAGGTTAGTCCCCTGCGCAAGGCTCCGGGGATAAGTAGCTGTAACAAATCCCTCGCGAAGCTCGGGCTTTGTAACATCTACTAAAAGTCCCAATAATGTTTTTCTCCAGTGATGTTCAGATAGCGGTCCCTGTCTCTCTGGGAGACTGTTCCGCAGCCGTCAACATCCAGCATGGGAAAGTAACTCATGAAAGTTATAGCGCTGCCGCCATAGAAATTCGAAGGGCTTGAAGCATCATCCAGGGACGGGAATCTGACGTCATCCACTACGAATTTAGTGGTTCCAAGTATATTCAACAGTGATTGCGGGTTTGAGGGATTATCTACATCATAAATTAATGCATTCAAAGGCACCCACATTTGCTTGGATAGCAGGTCCAGTGTAGTGACATGCGCTTCCCAGCAGACCCGTTCGGCCATCTGCACCTGATCTCCTAAGACATGGTCATTGTGGACGGTATCATCATACAACCGTGCGAACTCAGTCTTGGGGATTACCGGATTTTCCGGAAAGCCTGGAGAAAAATCAATGTTCACAGGTGTGATATTCGGGTCTGACCTTTGGGCCAGTTTAAATACATTAGGAGTATCCCAGCCCCTGGTGCGGCGGCTGCCGCGTATGCACGGGGGAAGCGAAGGCAGCCTGAACACTTCCAGATAGCTGTATTGTGGAATAGGATACAGTCCGGTGTAATTATTTACTGCCAGGATCGTACCGGCATTTGTAGGAGTGAACGGCAGTCCGGTAGAAGTGAAAATCAGAGCATGGCCGTTGTCGATTGTGCACCTGTAATCCCCGCTGGAATTTTCGGATTTCACAAGCCACTGGAATTTAGCGTGATAATACGGGTAATACTTGAATGCCACGTCATAATTGACAAAAAATATTCCTGAGCATGCTTTCACTGATGCTTCACCGGAAATCTTAAAAATCACTTCACCCGAATCAATAGTGTCAGGAGGCAGCATGGGCTTCGCATAATAAGCCCCGTCAGGCACATTGTAGTAATAATAACCGGTGGAAAAATCCAGGACCTTCTTGCGTCTGTCGATCTCCATATCAGTAGGTTTCAGCAAAGAAGCTTCCAGCAGATCCACCATGTACTTGATTCCGTTGGTCTGGATTTCAACCGTAGAAATGCCATAAGATATGAGCTGAGGATATTCATTTGTGTATTTTTCCCAGGCCGGGAAAGCAAACATCGTGATTTCTTGCATAACCCCACCAAT